>CAYXMO010000003.1:19897-41266 GCA_964465935.1 uncultured Rhizobium sp. | reverse complement strand
TGGCGTCGGGAATGCGCACCAGCTCCAGCACTTCGAGCGCCCGCTTCTCGGCCTCGTCGCGCGGCAGGCCGGTATGGACGCGCAGCGCCTCGATTATCTGCGCCCCCGCCGTCATGTGCGGCGTCAGCGAGGTCAGCGGGTCCTGGAAGATCATCGTGATCTTGGAGCCGCGCAGCCGGTTGAGGCGCGGCTGCGCGATGCCCAGGATTTCCTGGCCGCGGTATTTGACGCTGCCGGTGGCGCGGCCATTGGCCGACAGCAGCCCGATGGTGGAAAGGAAGAGCTGGCTCTTGCCCGAGCCGGACTCGCCGACCACGCCCAGGCACTCGGCCTCGTTAATCGCGAAGCTGGCATTCTTGACGGCGTGGACCTCGCCGTCCGGCGTGGTGAACCGCACGTCGAGGTTGGCGACTTCGAGAATGGGAACCGGACCGGCCATGATCAACGGTCCTTGGGGTCGAGGGCGTCGCGCAACCCGTCGCCGATGAAGTTGAAGCAGAACAGCGTCACCGCCATGAACGCCGCCGGGAAGATCAGCATCCAGGGCGCGGTTTCCATCTGGTTGGCGCCTTCGGAGATCAGCACGCCCCACGACGTCAGCGGCTCCTGGATGCCGAGTCCTAAGAACGACAGGAAGCTCTCGGCCAGGATCGAGGCCGGCACCGTCAGCGTCACATAGACGATCACCGGCCCGAACACGTTGGGAACGATGTGGCGCGCGATGATGCCGAAGCTGCCGACGCCGCCGGCGCGCGCCGCCTCGACGAATTCCTTCTGCTTGATGGAGAGCGTCTGACCGCGCACGATCCGCGCCATGGTCAGCCACTCGACCGCGCCGATCGCGACGAAGAGCAGGAAGAAATTGCGGTTGAAGATCACCATCAGGATGATGACCAGGAAGATGTAGGGGATCGAATAGAGCACGTCGACGAAGCGCATCATCAATTCGTCGATCCGCCCGCCCAGATAGCCGGCGGTGGCGCCATAGGCGACGCCGATGACCAGGCTGACCAGCGTCGCGGTCAGCCCGACCGCGAGCGAGACGCGGGCGCCGTAGAGCGTGCGTACCAGAAGGTCGCGGCCCACCGAGTCGGTGCCGAACCAGTGCGAGCCGCCGGCGTTGCACAGCACGTTGGGATCGGGCCACCAGTCGGGGGCGCAGGAGACGATGCTGTAGTCGATGTAGTCGTAGGGATAGGCGAGCAGGAACGGGCCGGCGATGGCCGCCAGCGCGATCAGGCCCAGGATCACGATGCTGACGACCGCGGCGCGGTTGCGGAACAGGCGGCGGCGCGCGTCGTCCCACAGGCTGCGGCCCTTGACGTCGAAGGCCAGCGTCATTGTCTGCGCCGCCTTGGCGCCGAGGAACGGCCCGCTCACTTGGCGTACCTCACGCGCGGATCGAGCACCGCGTAGAGCAGGTCGGCCAGCAGGTTCAGCAGGATCACGAAGGTCGCGTAGTAGATCAGCACGCCCATCACCAGCGTGTAGTCGCGGTTGAGCGCGCCGTTGACGAAATAGCGTCCGATCCCGGGGATGCCGAAGATCTGCTCGATGATCAGCGATCCGGTCAGGATGCCGGCGATGGCGGGGCCCAGATAGGACACCAGCGGCAGCACCGCGGCGCGCAGGGCGTGGCGCCACACCACCTTGAAGGTGGAAAGGCCCTTGGCCCGCGCGGTGCGGACATAGTTGGAATGCAGCACCTCGACCATGCTGCCGCGCGTCAGCCGCGCGATCGCCGCGATCGGCCCCAGCGACAGCACCACGACGGGCAGGATCATGTTGCGCAGGGCGCCGCCGTTCCACCCGCCCACCGGCAGCGACAGGTCGTAGCCGAACAGGGTCACGCCGTAGACGCCGAAAATCAGGGTCAGGATCGGCGCCATCACGAAGGTCGGTATGGTGATGCCGATCATCGCCCCCGACATCACGGTGTAGTCGACCCATCGGTTCTGGAACAGCGCCGCGACGGTTCCCAGCGTCATCCCGATCAGGATCGCCAGGGTGATCGCGGAGAGGCCGAGCTTGGCGCTGACAGGCAGACCGTCGGCGATCAGCTCGGTGACGGTGAAATCCTTGTTCTTGAACGAGGGGCCGAGGTCGCCATGCGCCAGCTTGCCCAGATAGATGAAGTATTGCTGGTAGACCGGCTTGTCGAGGTTGTAGGCCGCCTTGATGTTGCGCTCGATCTCGGGCGGCAGGCGGCGCTGGCTGTCGAACGGGCCGCCCGGCGCGATCCGCATCATGAAGAACGCGACCGTGATGATGATGAAAAGCGTGGGGATGGCTCCCAGCAAGCGCCGGATGGCATAACTGAACATCGGCTGTTGCTGGTCCCGCGCGAAGTGGTTCGGCGGCAGTCAAACTCAGCGACCCTTAAGGCGATGTCAATGCGCCTTTTGCGTCCGCCGCGTAAGATTTCACGGACGAGTCGCTGCGCGAAATAATCTCACTGCTGGGCGAGCCAGACCTGCCAGCGCGGCTCGATGTCGGGCCCGTGCAACTGCCACCACTCGTCGTCGACCGCGAAGGCGGTCTTGAAGTGCTCCGGCGTGGTGGGAAGGAAGGGCGTCATGTCGGTGCCCAACTCCGGGTTTTTACGCACCAGCGCCAGCGCCGAGCGCCGCGCCGGGCCGTAAGGCACCCAGCTCGCGACGCCGGCGAGGCCTTCGGAGGCGGTGGCGAATCGCACGAAGTCCATGGCCGCCTCTTTGTGCGGATTGCCCTTGGGCACGCCGAAGACGTCGAGCTCGTAGAGCTGGCGGTCCCAGATCGCGGCGACGGCGCGGTGGTGCTGGGCGGCATCGTAGAGATCGCCGTTGAGCACGGTGGCGAAGGCGGCGCGGCCGTCGTTCAGCATCGCGATGGCGTCGGCCGAGTTGTCCCACCACACCAGCGAACCTTTGAGGGTGCTGAGCTTGGTCAGCGCCCGGTCGATCCCCACCGGGGTCAGCAGCGCGTCGTAGATGTCGGACGGCTTCATGCCGTCGGCCAGGAGCGCCAGCTCCATATTGTATTTGGCGCTGCCGCGGCGCAGCGCCCGGGGCCCCGGAAAGCGCGCGAGGTCGAAGAAGTCGGCGATGGTCTGCGGGCGGGCGGCGCCGAAGCGGCTGGGGGCATAGGCGACGACCTGCGAATAGACGACGCTGCCGACCCAGCACGGGCCGACCGCGCTTTTGACGAAGTCCTTCGCCGCCGGCGTACCGTCGGCGCCGGGCGGCAGGCTCGCCGCGTCGATGTGTTCGAGCAGGCCCAGGCGGCAGGCCGCCATGGCGTCGGGCAGTTCGAAATCCATCACGTCCCAGTCGTAGCGGGCATTGCCCACCATCTGCTGCAGCTCCTTGATGCCGCCGTCATAGAGCGCGATGCGCACGTCGTAGCTCTTGGCGTCGCCATAGGTGCGGAACATGGCGTTGGCCTGGGCGCGGCCATAGGTGCCAGACCAGGTCGCGACGGTCAGCACCGGCAGCGTCCGCGTCAGCCAGAAATAGGCGCCGGCAAGAACCAGCAGCACCGCGGCGCTGGCGCCCAGGATGATCGTCATGCGTCTCGACGGCATGGGTGTCCTCAATGAAGCCCGAATATGTCCTTCAGCCTATCGGCCGCACCGTTACTTTTCTTCTTCGGCGGCGGCTTGCCGCTCGGCCCGGTCAAGCCGCCGATCAGGCCGGTCAGCGGCGCGGTGCCTTTCTGTAGCACACTCCCGACAAGCCCGGTCACGGCGCCGGCGAGATCGGGCGCGTAACGGACATGGCTCCACGGGCCCGTGATGGCGAACGGCACGCCGACATCCAACAGGTTGAGCCGCCCGCCGATCGAAGCCTTCGGCTCGATCCGGTAGGCGATGGTCTGGTTGCCCAGATCCAGATGGCCGGCACCTTTCATATGGATGAAGGCGCTGTCGAGCTTGAGATCGCCGTTCCACAGGATGCCGTTCTGGATCGAAAAGCTGCCGCCGAAACGGTCGAACGGCGTCGTTGCGCTCTGCCCGGTGGCGCCGGCGCTGAGGATGGTCTGGACGGTGCGTGCGACCTGGCCCATGTCGACGCCGCGCACGCTGCCGCGCCCGATGGCGACCGCGCCCTTGCCCCACAGCGCGCGCATGATCGCGTCGGGCGCGGCGCCCTTGGAGGCGACGTCGAGCGTGATCGTGCCCTGGCCGTCGAGCTTGTCGACGCCGATGGTGTCGGCCAGGAACGGCCCCATCGCGATGGCGTTGAAGGTCAGCTTGTTGGCGATCAGCGGCACCGCGCCGCGTCCGTCGACGGTCAGTGCCGCGCTGCCGCTGCCGCCATAGAGCGTCATCGGCCCCAGATGCGCCGTCATCAGGCCGTGGTCGAGCGTGACCGCGATCGTCGCCTTGGACGCCTTGAGATGCAGCACGGTGAGCGCGCCGACCGCCAGGGTGAGATGTCCGTCGACCAGCTTGATCAGATCGAGCTTGACCGGCGTCTTGCTCCAGCCGCCGCTCGGTGGGCCGCGCGGCGCCGGGCTCGCGGGGTTGGCGCCCAGGCTGAGATAGGTGTTGAGATCGAGCCGGTCGAGCGCGAGCGTGGCGATGATCTGCGGCACCGCGCCGCCGACATCCGCCGTCAGTGCGCCGCCGACCGTCATGCCGTCGAGTTTGGCCTGGATGCCCGTCAGCACGACGCGCCGGTCGCGCGCCGCGACCTGGGCCAGCGCCGTCAGCGGTCCCAACCCGCTGCCGGCGCTCACCGGATGGCCGAGCCAGGCCGCGAGACCCTTCAGCGAGGTAGTGCGCAGCGAGCCGCTGCCCTTGGCGGTGCCGCCGGCGGAGACGAAGCCGATGAACGCGGCGTGCACGAATTCCGCATGCGCGTCGACGTCGACATTGGTGGCGTGGCCGCCGAGCAGCGACTGCAGCGTGCCGATCTTCGCGGTGTAGTCGAGCCGCCGCCCCAGGAAGGTGAACGACCCCTGGGCGCTCAGCGGCTTGGCGATCTGCGTGATCGCGACCTTGGCGTCGAGGGCGCTCAGCGCGCGATGGATGCCGAGCCTCTCATTGTCGTACGAAACCGCGGCGCCGCGGATGGTCACGCCCGAGAAGATCGTACGCGCCGAAAGCTGCCCGGCGCCGCCCACGCCGTCCGGCACTTTCAGTTCCCAATTCGCGGTGCCGTCGCGCGCGACCTCCAGCGCGGCCACCGGCTGGTCCAGCACGATCTCGCGCGCCTCGATCCGTCCCGAGAACAGTGGCCACAGGCTGGCGGCGATCCGCATATGCCCGACCCGCAGCATGTCGCGGGCCTTGCCGCCCGGCATGTTCGACAGCGTGACGTCGCGTGCGTCGAGGCCGATGCTGGGGAAGAGCGAAAAGGTGAGGGCGCCGTGAATCTTGAAGACGCGCCCGGTGGCGTGGCCGACGCGGCTCTCGATCTCGCCGCGCAGCGAGGTCGTCGGCACCAGCAGCGGCACCGCCGCGACGGCGGCGGCAAGCAGCGCCACGCCGCCGCCGATCAGTCCGTAGAGGAGCTTGCGGTTCATCGGGCGCGATCCTAGCGCGCGCGGCGGGATCGCTAAATATCGAACTCCAACCCCAGATCGATGCTCTGGTTGGTCAGGTCGGCGTTGCAGGCGGCTATCGTCGGCGGCGCGCCCGGTACGGTGCAGGTGTAGCTCGCATCCTGGACGCGGAAATAGCGGTACATCCCGGTGAGGCGCGACGACGTGCTGAGCGGCAGCTGCACGCCGGCCATGAGTTGATAGGCGAAATGCCAATTGTCGGCGGAGAACACTTGCGTGCCGCCGCCCCGCAAATGCGAATCGACATAAGCGCCGCCGAAGCCGGCGCCGAGGAAGGGCCGGACGATGAATTCGGGGATCGGCGGGTCCCAGTAGATGTTGGCCATCGGCGCGGCGATCTGGGTGTAGCCGCTGCGCCCGGCCAGCGGCACGCCGGCGACGTTCAGCGAGTCGAGCGTGAAGTGGCGGTAGAGCAGCTCGCCTTCGACGCGAAAGCCGTAGCCCAGCCCGGTGCCGGCGAAAGCCGAGCCACCCAGGCCGGTCGAAGGATGCGCGCGCAGGTCGGTCGCGGCCACGACGGCATGGGTGTCGTTACCCTCGATGATGCTGCCGCGCAGGCCGAGATAGGTGTCGCCCGGCGCCGCAGTAGCGCCCGAAGCGCCCAGCGCCGAAAAAGCCGCTGCCATCAAAGCCTTGGCATACCGCATGGGGCGCCCTCCCGCTGGCCTGGGCCAAGGTCGGGCAAGAGGGTTAATGAGGGGTTAACGGATGCTATAAGTCCTTACGGGCGCCTTGCTTTTGCCAGGGACGGGACCTAGTTTCCGGCCCTCTTTTTAAAGACGTGCAGTTGTAGCTCAGTTGGTTAGAGCGCCGGATTGTGGATCCGGAGGTCGGTGGTTCGAACCCACCCAACTGTACCAGTTCATTTCCCCAAAAACTGCAAACCTCCACTCGCCAGCGCGAACTTGTTGGGTAGGGAATACCCCGCTGAGGTGGGTTCGCCTGAAGGGTTGCCAAACGCTCCCAGCAGCTGATACTCGGACGTGGGTGTGGCTAGCGATCACGGCATATTGCGTTCGGCTTCGAGCCGTGCCGCCACGAAAAGCTCCATGGTCAGAGCGATTGCAACTTGGTAGCTGGTCTCCGTCCGCATGGCAGACGTGAGCTGGACCGTGCCACCCTCGCCGCGCACGAGCAATCCGGCGGTCTCGGCGTCCCGCAATACGCGCATCAGATGCTGGCGCGACACGCGTAGCTGACGCGCGACATCGCGCAGAGAAATCGGTATTGCGCCATCTGGGGGATACGCCTTCTCGTCCGGCTGTCGCAAAGTCAGATAGTGCAAGAACTGCATGCCCGCGTTACGGTCGAGGATGTAGGTCTGAAAGGCATCCTGAAAGTCTGAGCGACGATCAAACTGCGATCGGAGATAGGAAATGCCAGAGCCCTGCATGCGCGCGAAGGCGTTGAGATAGGACGGATCGTCGAGCTTGGCCGCGACGCTTTTCGCCGCCGGCTCGATCAGTGAAGCGGCATCCAGACGCGCCTGCAAAAAGGACTTCCAAACCTCGCGCAAACGATCTGTGGCGACATAGAAGGATACCCGTCCCATTTTCCCGCCAGGGGCCGCGAAGCCGAGAAACAGTAGATAGAGCAGGATCGCACGGGCGCGGCCGGGACTTGCCATGCCAACTACCCTGCAAAGCTCCTTGAGCCGAGGAACCGTGATACCTCCCGTCGCGTCGAGATAGAGCGCAACGAAGCTCACGGCGAAACGGCCGGCATCCTTGGCGATGCCGTCAAATGCCTCATTGCGCGCGGCGAGGCCAAGCAGATTGCGCGCCAGGCGCCGCGCCGCGGCTGGAAATCCAGGGTGGGCCGCGAACGCCCGAATCTGCGACTCGCCGCTGGTGTTGGGCGGCACGAGCCAGCCCGCGAGCGCGTTCTTTTCAAGCAATACCGACACTGAACCGCCCAAAAAATCGAGATGTTCGACGAGTAAGCCGCTCAAGGCCTGCAAATTTCCCATCTAAACTGCCGGCATCGGAGCTCTCTGTCAAAAAAGTACACTTCACAGATTTTCCCGTTGGATTGAGCGTGGCCGCTGGCCAATGGGGAGTGGAAAATGAATGTACGGCGCGGGCTCTATGCACTGGCCCTGGGGCTATTCGTTTCATCGGCGTTGGTAACCGCGGGCATTGCCGCACCAAAAAAGGCGCGGCTCACGCTCCCCAAACCGAAGCTGGCCGCCGGCCAGGCCTATAGTCCGCACACCGTCGTCGTGATGCTCGCGAAGAAGAAGTATCGCGTCCTTGAGTTGTACCGGAAGGGACAGGCTTACGCGGCCGTCGCGATGAACGGCAACGGCGACAAGGTGCAGATGACAGTCGACGGGGCCAGCGGACAGATCGTCGGGCTGGCCGTCATTCTCCCGGCGCCTCGCAAAGGAAAGGCCGGCAAGCCCCAGCCGACGCAACGGGCCTTCGGCGCGATCATCCCCAAGGCTGCCTTCAGCCACTGGACTCCCTATCGTGCCGCGGATTGGGGCAAGCCCGCCGCCGCGACCATGCCGATCAGGCCGAGCTACGCACCTTATCGCGAAGCATTGCCGTACACGTATTATGTGCCGCTGCACGCGGGACAGGACTATGTCCCGATCGTGCCCCCGGGGTATGCCGGCTACGACCTTTACGATCCTTACGGACAGGCGCTCAACAACGCCTGGGATGCCGCCGACAATGCGGAGTACAATGCGGCGCTCGAAGCGGAACGCGCGAACTACGAAGCGGCGCGCGCCGATGCGGCCGGGGCGGAAAACGCCGCGCTGCGCGACGACCTCGATGCCATCAACGACGAACCGCCGCCCAACTACGATCCCGCTGCCAATTCGGCGGACGACGACTCCATCGCGCCCGAGAACGGCGAAGACCTCGGCGAAATTCCTGGCGACAACGCAGACAATTCCGGCGCCGACGACAACGGCGACAATGGCGACGATTCCAGTGCCGACGACCACGACGATAGCGGAGACAATTCCGGCGCCGATGACAGCGACGACAGCCATGACAACGATGACAACGACGGTGGCGGGGGTTAGTGACGGCAGCTACGCCTGCCGCCTGGTTTCCACTTCGCACCACGACGCCACCCGGATTCAAAAAGAGAGGTTCGGCGGGTAGGGATGCCGAGGTTGGAATCGACAAGTCGATTGCTCTACAGGCCGCCTGCGATCCGATCTCCACCGCGGGTCAGGCAAGCGTCCGCAGGATGCTCAGCATTACATCGATGTCCGGCATCGGGCTGACGGCCGCGATCTGGTTGGGCATGCGGCCCTTGATGACCGGATCGGTGTCGGCGCCGACCGAACCCAACGGGCCGCGGAAGCCGTGGTCGCGCCAACCGATGGACTGCAGATCCTGCGCCATCATCGCGTCGATCAGACGTTCCGCATCCGTCGCCAGCGCCAGCAGGGGATGGGCCGAGAAAACCGTCGGCCTGGGATAGAGCGCGACCGGTTTGGCGGGACCCGCCGCGGCCTCGACCCGGGCCCAGCGCTCGGGGTCTTGCAGGATCCATTCGATGAGCTGGTTCTCATAGCCCACGACGAGCGGCTCGGCACCCGGACCGCCGGCGATGTAATCGTCGAACACCTTGCCGGAGGAATCCGGTTTGTAGCCCATGCCGTGAAACAGTTCGCCCAGTTGCGGCAGCAGCGCCGCAAGCTTGTCGGCCGTCGCCACGTCGCCGGCCAGAAGATTCGCGGCCAGCCCGGCGAACATGAAACCGGAATTGGATTTGTTGGGGTCGGTCGAGATCAACCGAATCGTGCCGTAAAGGTCCGGCTGGCCGAGTTCCTGCCAGGATTTGCGGGCCAGCACGGCGTCGATCAGCTTGCGGGCGTCGATGTAGTAGTGGGCGCGTTCCTTGGCCGCGAGGCCGGCCCGCACCAGGCCTTCGGCGATCGGGGTCCAGGAATAGATGACGATCGGCGAATTGAAGATCACCTGGTCGCGCAGCACCTTCACATTCTTGCGCGCCAATTCCACCAGCGGGCTGGAACTGGGCCAGAGAAATTGCGGCTTGGTTCCCAAAAGCTGCGGATCGCGAACTTGATCGACCGATCCGGCACGTTCGGCGTCGAGCGCCAGGCCCAGATGGCGCAGGGCGGCGACGGTTTTGGGGTTCTGGATGAACGCCATTTTCTCGCCGCCGGCGTAGCCGCGAAGCTTGGTGACGTCTCCGAAAATGCCGCGCAGGGCGGGGCTGTCGCGGAAAAGCACCGCGGCGCCGGTGATCGCGACGCTGGTTCCCAAAACGCCCATTCCCACGACGGCGCGGCGGCTTACCGTCATACGGCTTTCTCCAGGTCCGACTTCAGGGAGTCCTTCACGACTTTGAGGCTGAGGTCCAGCTCGCTGAGCTCCGGCGCGTCGGCCTCGCCCGCATATTTCGTGGCGGCCTCGTTCAACGCCGCGATGACATCGCGCGCCTGCTGCATGCGTGCGGGCGTCGCACCGGCGGCGTTTTCCAGCGTCTGCCAGCCTTCGGCGATGCTCGCGGCGTTCGGCAGGTAAAAGGTCAGATAGCGGCGGACTGCCATGGCGCGCCCGGCGTCGCCTTGGATGTGCGCCAGGATCTGGTCGCTGGTCTTGGTCAGGCTCTGCAGCGACGCCTGCATCGCGGGGTCCTTGATTGCCGGCGCGATCCGTTTGATACGGCTGAGCGCGGCGGAGCCGTCGCCGATCAGGCCGCGCACGGTTTCGGACTGCGCCTCGCTCATCGCGTCGACATTCAGCCCGAAGCCGCTGGGACGCAACAACAGCAGCAGGCCGCCGAAGACGCCCAGCGCCACGACGAGACTGAGCCACAGCGGCAGCGACAGCCCGAGTGCCAGCAGCGGAAAGGCCAGCGCCCCCGCAACTCCCGCGATCAACGTCGAAGTGCCCCGATCCATCGCCGTCAGTTGTAGCCGCGAACCGAGCGGAACGCTTGGGTCAAATCGGCCTGTCCGTCGAACACCCGCGCCCTGGTGAGCGTGGCCAGGCTTTCGAGCTGGCTCTTGTCCGCGTCGCCGAAGGTCACGCCGAAGATCGGCACGCCACGGCCGTCATTGCGCCAGGCGTCCTCGAAGCCGCCCTGACCGTCCGACCGCCCGTCGGTCATGATGACGATGGCGGGCAAGTACTGGTTGGTGGCGAGGAACGGCTTCATCTCGGTCAAGGCGCGCTCGGCGCAGGAATACATGTCGGTTCCGTCATTGGCCTCTTGGCGCATGACATCGGCCAGCAGAGTCGCCTGCGACGCGATCGTGCCGTCGCCCTGGTCCACTTCGCGTACCCCGCCGTCGAACGGGAGGATCAGAATGCGATCTTCCTGAGTCCACTGGATCAGGCTGTGCGCCGCCTGCGCCGGATTGAAGAGCGTCTGCATGGCGCTCTTCAACTGCGTGACGCCGTCGCCTTCCATGGAGCCCGAAAAATCGAGGCAGATCGCCGTCAGCGAGGGCCGGCGCAGCGTTTCCTGGTAGAGCGTCAGCGCGCGGGCGATGACCTTGGCCTCGGGCAGCGCGATCGAAGGGACGACGCGCGCCGGGTCGAAGTTCCAGTCCTTTTCCGGCGGCGCCGGCTTGGCCATGCCCAGCGCCGTGCGCCGTCCAAAGGCCGCGATCTTGGCCTGGACGTCGGCGCTGAGCAGATGCGCCTGCAAGGCGTCGAAGAAGGCCTTGGTCTCGCTGTCCTGGCCGTGTTCGACATAGCCCAAAGGCGCGTCGGCATAGCTGGTGCCGTCGGCCGGATAGACCGCATAGAGCAGCTCGCCGCCGCGATTGCGCAGCTCGTCGTTGGTTTCCTTCAGCAGCGCCTCGTAGTTCCACATGGCATCGAACGGATGGCCGTCGGCCGCCGCCGACAGATAGAGGTCCTTGAGCCAGCCTGACGAGCCCGAGGAGCGCGCCACGCCTTTAAGCAGCGCTTTCACCTTGGCGCGGGCGTTGGGATCGTCGAGGGCGCGCGGATCGAGCCGGTCCGGCGTTCCGAACGACGCGGCGAGCATCGCCAGATAGGCGGAAGCCCCGGAATTGGACTGGGTTGCCGACGTCATCAGGAAGGACAGCTTGCCGGCCGCCACCGCCGCGAGGATGTCGTCCATGCGAACGGGCTTGCCGATCCAGCCGAGCTCGCGCGCCTTTGCCATGCGCACCCCCAGTATCACGGGGCTCGATGCGATCGATTTCAGATCCTTGACGCGGCGATGGGTATCGTAGATTTCGAGCCACAGGCTCGACGCCGGCCACACCGCATCGACGTCCGGCGCGTCGCCGCCTTCCAGCATCAGGCCGATGTCGAGCGAGCCCTTGTAGTCGATGACGCAGGTCACGTTCTGGTCGGCGCAGAATTCCTGCACGATCGGCTCGAAGGTCTTTTCCTCCGAACCCGCCACGATGTGGATGCTCCGGGACGACCCGCCGCAGCCCGACAGCAGCAGCGCGGCGCCCGCCACGGCAAGCCAGGCGCGCTTCATGGCGCGGGCGACTGCGCCAGCGCCGCTTTGAGCGCGGCGGTCTGGCGGTCCATCTCGGCCTCGATCTCGGAGCGTTTGCGGCGCCCTTCGGACTGCACGCGGAGCACGCCCTGGATCGTGTCGATGAGGTCCTGGTTGGTCTTCTGCAGCGTGTCGATGTCGACGATACCGCGTTGCGACTGTGTTTCGATGTCGATCGCCTGCGTCTTCATCATCTCGGACGCCTGTTTGAGCATCGTGTTGGTCGCGTCGGTGACCGTCTTCTGCATCTCGAGCGCTTCCTGCTGGCGCGTCAGGCCGAGCAGCAGGACCATCTTCTGCTTCCAGGCCGGCACGGTCAGCGTGACCGAGGCCTGAAGACTTTCGATCAACGTGGTGTCGCCGCTCTGCACGATGCGGATCTGCGGCATCTGCTGGATGGCGATCTGGCGCGCCTGCTGCAGGTAGAGCACGCGCTTCTCCAGGCGGTCGAGCGACTGGACGGCATCCTGGTATTGCTGCGCCGCCATCACGTCGTTGGTCGCATTGCCCGAATTGGCCTTGGCCTTGACCTCGAGATCGGCGATCGGGCCCTTGCGAAACTCGTCGGCGAAGGCCTTGCCGGCGGCGATATAGGCGTCGAGTCCGGCGATCGAATCCCGCGTCTGGTCGTGCAGTCCGTCGAGCATCGTCACGTCGCGCCGCAGGATGTCGATGCGCCGCTCCAGCTCCACCGTGATGCGGTCGATCTGGGCCGCGACCGTTTCGAAGCGCGACTGGAAGCGGAAAATCTGCCGCTTCAAGCCGCCGAACAGCCGCGTGAAGATGTCCTGCTTCTGCAACTGCGCCGGATCGAGGCCTTTGGCCTTCGTGATGATGTCGGACAGCAAGGCGCCGGTGTCGCCAAGCTCGCGGTTCTTGGTTTGGGTCAGGATCTTGTCGGCGAAGTTCGCAACATCGTGCTGCGCCCGTTCTCCGAACGCGGTGATCTGGGCGGTGTCGGCGATATTGATGCCGGATTTGATCGCGGCAATTTTCGCAGGGTCCGCCGCGACGACCGGAAGACTCGCGCTAATCGAATGGGCTTCGCTCATCGGACTGATTCCCCTGTGATCGACCTTTGTTCCGGCCTCGGCGCGACACAATCGTGACAGTCGGTACTGCGCCGCTCCGGACGAGGAGGAAAGTGAGCACGCGCCCGAATGTCTACAAGTGAACCGGAGCGATCCAAAGATCGAAATTCCACAGGCGGCCACACGCCATGATCTAGTCTATTGATATTATTGGGAAAAAATTGGAAGGCCTATCGACATCCGATGTGATCGAATGTGGCTTTGGGCGGTGGACGGCCGGCAGGCTCCCGCACTTTTCCGCCTCGTTGTGCCCTGTCGACGGTTCGCAGTGATGAGGTTCACCGAGTTCGGAGTTTGGTGAGCGCCGGATTGTCGCGGCGGCGCCTGCTCCCATGGGTGCAATGGCGCGTGCAGCAGGGTTCGGCAAACTTGGGCCCTGTACCAGTCCCTTTCGCCAAAACGCCGAACCTCCAAGCGCTGGCGCGAACGACGCCAATTGCCTCCCATCCAGATATCCTTGCGCCTGGAGGCGCAAACTTGTCGCTGATTCGCCCCCCGGTGACATCGCGTTCGGGTTGGGCGAAAGACAGCAGCACATTCAGCGTCAGCCATCCCATGGAGGTTGTGGTGTTGAACGACGAGTGACCGAAACGAAGGTCACGTCATTCGGTCGAACACCTCGACCGGCTTGGTGAAGTCCATGAGCGGACGACTAAGACGGCCAATCTTGCAAACGGCCACACCGTCAACGGTGCCGCGTTCGACATCCGTGAGGAAAAGTTGCAGGCAGGGCGCCCCAGTTTACCGATGGACCTGACTGACGTGGAGGGCGCAGTTCGGACATGCGCAAACCCGTCGCGCCAGCGGGGCGATGCGAGACGGGTTGCGGTGTCGTAACGCCCCTGGCCGGGTCCTTGACTAGTAGTGAATGACCTGTGGCTGTAGTGACGGATCGTGAAAATCCAGGTTCGCGATTTCTTCGAGTTCCGCCGCAAATTGGGTCACGGTCTCCGTATAGTCGCGACCGCCGTCTGGATCGAGAATGCTGAGGATTGTTCCGTCTCCCGTACCGTCGCCAGAGATGCCTCGCACAACGCGGACATGCTTATATGTTCTATTAGCGCCGAATATTGCTGTACCAATCCATAGTGGACCTCGATCTTTGAGCAGCTTGTAGTACCCGTCAGGGCCAAAACTCTGGGGTCCCTCGACGCGGAGCCCAAGCTTTTGGGCCAAACCTGAAATATCTTCCCCCCGAAGACCGGCGTCTGTTAGATACAAGACTTGGTATGCCCCGCCCGCTGCTGCCGCGCCATCATCCTCGCTCACGGGCTCCGCCTTTTTCCACGATATCAGCATCGCCGCTGCCGCCACCCAGCAGTCCATGGACTTCTGCTGCGCAACGGGATCGACTGAGTAGGTGACTGGAATGTAATCAGCTTTCGCTGGACCTGTCGCGATGAAGCACGCGCAGGACAATAGAAAGAGCAACAACACCGTTCTTGTCATCGAAGCATCTCCGCCTGGAAGCTTGTCACCCGTGAACAATAATACTTGCCAAATGCCGCCGCGAAGGCTCTTGGCGTCGATGTAACCAAGAGGGGCCGGATGTGGCTGACCACGCTACGCCTTCATCAAGCCACGTCTTGTAAGCATCTCAAACTGTCCATTCGCGAATAGTGATATCTCAGCGCCGCGGCATTCAGCTCAGCAATCCGACTGCCGCCTCGCGATGCGACCTCTCAAGAATGTCCAGGCGATAAGGGAGTGCGGGCAAATCGTCGACGCGCGCAATCATTCCGAGGCCTTCTCTGCGATATCGGAAGAGCAACACGGCAATGCCAGAAAACGTGCACCCGCCGACGCCGTAGAGAGAAATGGCCTCGTCTCGTTGGACCCGCAGCAGGCGCCCGCCGACGACGGCAACCGTCTGTGAGAGGTTGATCTTCTCGCATCGTGAACCGTCGCGATTCGTCAGTCTCCAGCGCACCGGCCGCTCATCGGCGCTTGCCGAAAGATCGTCCAACGGCCGCGGCGAAACGAGCCCTCCGGGCGCGCGGATGTGAGGCGCCAATCGGTTCAGCGCCGCCTGGATGGTGGAGTTCTGGCTGCCCAATCGATGCGCAACGGTCTGGGCCAAAACCGGCGGCCAGGCAAAATGGGTGGAAATCGGTACGTCGCGCGCCAGCAACGCTGCCGTGGTACTCAGCGTCGCGACTTCGAAGAACCCCCTTCGGCTGATATCCATTGAGCACCTAAGTACCAATATTTGTTAAGCGTAGTACTTGCGTTGGTAAGTGGCAATTACTAGCGTAACAAGGGGAAGCGAATTTGCTGATGGGGGGCGAATTTGCTGAAAGCATTGCAATACATCGTTTTGGCCGGTTGCGCGTCGGTTGTGGCCGGCTGCCAAGCGCTGCCTGTCTCCAACACGAATCAGTTTTACGGCGCGCAATACTATCTGCCGCTCCCCGACGGTTGTCTTAAGGGTGGTAGTTGTGGCGTTCCAATTGTGCCGGCGGGCAGCGCCTGCGCCGCGGGCCCGGTCGTTCGCATGGCGCCGCCCGGAACAGCGGCGCGCGAAAACCGGGTTCATGTGCTTCCCGGCATGACGTTGCACGTCACGCAAACGACCTATCGGCGAAGCGGATTCGCCGCCGGACCGATTCTTTCGGACTGGGACTGGACGATCCCCGCGGCGGCCGATGGCGCCCCATGTCGCGACCACGATGCCTTGGTGCCGTCATGGACGCGCCACGATCTGCTTGTCGTGCGGACCTTGCTCAATGGTGCGACGGTCGAGAGCAACAGCGAAGGGGAGTCTCCGGACTATTTTCAGAGCGCGGTCCAGGCTGCGGCGCACGACTGCAATGTATCCATCGACGACTGCATCCGCGAAAAGCTGCTGGAGCCGATGGCGAATGGCCTGACGCTCGCTGTCCGCAATGCCGACGACGCGAGCACCGGCGGTTATCCCGCCATACCGGAGGAGGTCCGTGCCGGCCATGTCGATCCGGACGCAACGTCGGCCACGGGCCTGGGAGTTTGGTTCTCGGATCTGTGGCATCGCGGGGCACAGAACTCCGCGGACCTTTTCGACGTTCCGGTGGAGAACGGCTCAAGCGAGACGATCGCGCACCGTTGCGCCGAAGCGGACTACCTCGATGCGAAGCACCAGCAAACGCCGAACGGGGATCGGCACGCGGTGGACGCCGCGGCTTGCGGCTTTGCGCTTACATCCCTTCGTTGGCGGAGCGTCTGGTCCGGCCAGCGCTTGCCTGGCGACCTGGATGATCACGACGACCTTCTCCTCCTGAACGGCGGGGATCCGTACTATCTCTTCGGTCCGCCGGCCGCCCCCAATCCTTTGGACCTTTCCGGCGGTCAGCCGTGCCCGACGGGCGAGTCGGCGCACTGCGGCTACGCGAGTCGGATCGAGCGCGGCTTCAATGAAATCCAGTTGAGTGTTCCGGTTCGGGTGGAGGGCAGCGAGCAGGTCGTGGCTGTTCCCGTCGGCACGAGCGTCACCGATTTCGAACGCGATCATGCGGTCACGGTGCTTTGGCTTCTGCGCTCCGGCACCTGGCTGCCCAAAGAGCTCAAGGTGGATAGCGACCGTGCCGATCCCTGCGCCGACGGGGTCGGCCGTTGCGTGTCGGTCAAGGACATCGCCGGCAGCGACAATCGGGTCGCGTTCGACTTTGGGGGATCGCAGGGCCTGTCGTTCCGCAGGCCGCTGTCGCTGACCGCGAAAGCGGACGTGATCCTGGCGCCCGGCGACATCTTAACCGTGCGGACCGCCAAATAGGGGCATGTCGCCATGCCTCAGCTCGATGTGTTGGGTTGGCACGGTCTAAGGCTGATCACCAGCACGGCGGTTGATGGCCATCTTTTGGTTGAGCCGCCGACAGTGGCCGGCAGCACGTTCTGGAAGCTGGGCGATCTGTTGCTCCGGAAATTGTCGGCGACATCTTGGTCCCTCGAGTCCGACACAGCCGACGGCTGGATCGACCTCAACATCGCGTCCCGCGCCGTTCGCCTGAAATTCACCGGTGTTCTCGTCCTCGCCCAGGGCGATCTGTATCGCCCGGCTCCGGGCAAAACCTCCCAGTTGAACATCGTCATGCCGGCCAGCAACGGAGCCGGCGCGGCCAACCGCATCCGCCTTGGTCCGGTCGCGGTCGTCGAAGGCGATCCCACGCAGTTCGCGTTCAAGGCGGGCGAAGACGGCGCTCCGGCCTACTATGCCTCCAAGCTCGACCTCGTGACCGGGCAGACCGGCAATTTTCAGGATCCTCTGTCGCTGAGGTTCGACGATCAGGCAAGCGTCCGGATCAGTCTTGGCGAGCAACGCATTTCCATTCCGGCAAAGATGTTTCGCGCACGGCTTGGCCCCGGACGAAACGACGGACTCTCGAAAGCCGCTTCCTTCACGCTGACAACCTCGCACGATATCGCGTTCAAGAATCTCGATTCCCCGCTGGATCTCGTCTTCGCGATGGACGATGGGTCGCTGCCGGTATTGCTCAACGTCGCGAGCGAAAAAGCGGTTTCGGGTGTCGAGGCGGTCGAGGCCGGACTGGCGCTCACGCTCGCGGTTCCGTTGCCCAAAACCGATTCTTTCTGCGCGGTGAACGCGGCCCAATTGGTCCCGGGCAAGACCGGCGTTGTCCGGCTGCGGTTCAACGGACTGCGCAACGCGCGCAACAAGGCCGAGGAGTGGACGAGCGGAAAGTCATTGCCGCTCGGTTTTCGGGTCGGCCGCAACGGCCGCTGGTCGTCTGTGCTACTCGCACCTTTGACGGACGGCAGCCCGCTGCCGATGGTCCGGACAAATGCCACGGCCCAGGGCTCGACGGAACCAATGCCATTCTACAGCCTGATCGCGGCTTCCCAGTTTCGCTCGGCAGTTGCGGCGGCCGGCGCAAATCTGACGATCGACGCCGACTCGGCACAGGCCGATGACGATCTTGGCCAGCACGAGTGGCGGATGAAGCCGCTCCGCTGGGCGCAGACCCGGCCGTGGCTCGGGCTGATCGGGTTCAATTTCCTTCATGGGCGCCCGGGCGAGTCCTATCGAAAGTCGGACAGCGGCGACATCGCCTGGACATTCGGCGCACATGGGTCAGGGGTTACCTGCGCGACGCCCGCCGTGCCGGCCGATGTCTGGTACGACGCCGACACCGGGCCGTCGCCGACCCCCCGCGAGAAGGCCGACGGCAAGATCAACTCCGCCTTCGAAGGCGTCTTGATGGGCGCCGACAAAGCCAGCCATGAGACCGGACTCCTCGACAAAACCGCGGGCACGACCGGTATCGAAGAGGCGATGCCGCGTTCGCGGACCGAGGACGCGCCGCTGCGGCTTCGTCCTCAAACGAGAAATTTCGCGCTGAAGCCGATTGCGCCGGACGCGGCCGTGGAATTGTCCGTTCCGATCGTCCTGGATGGCGGCAAGAAAGTCCCCTATGCGCTCTACTGGCCGTCGGCGCAGTGGCGATCGGGGCCGCCCGCGCCCCTCGTGGACGACATTCAGTCCTGGGCGGCCGGCCTCGCCGCGCCCTTGGACCTCTCCATCCCGATCCGCGTCGGGACAGTCAAGGCTTCGGACGGCGAGCAGCCGACCAACTTTCCCACCGCGATATTGAAGCTGGCGCGAGATCGCAGGCTGAGCGATATCGTCAAGGAAATTCACGACGCGCTTGCGGCGCCGGGTGCCGATTTCGACAAGGCGGCTGAAAAGATCGCCGGACTGATCGGCGAAACCAACCCCGAGATCGACGCGCCATCATGGGTCGGGCTGGTGGTGTTCAACGCCCCGCTGGACTTCCGCCAGTTTCCCGCGCTTAACGGCCTGATACCCACGACCGGAGACGGCGCGCCGCGCCTCGATTTCCTGGCCATATCGCCGCGCGATCCGTCGCAAAACGGCGATCGTCCTTCTGCGTCCGCCGGCTTGTTCTGGCGTAACGATCGCGCGCCCGACAAGCCCAGCTACCCGGCGGCCAGCCCGGAGAAGGAAGCGGCGATTTGGCCGATGGAGCTGTCGCTCGGCGTGCGCGACGGCCATCTGATCAAATTTCACTCGCTCTCCCACCTGCAGTTCCGCACTTTCCTCGGCATCGGCAGCGACACGCCCGATCAGGTTAAGGACATCGACATCGTCGGCAGTGTCCGGCCGGTGCGCAACGAGCAAGGCGCCACGACCGGGCTCAAGATCACCTTTGCCGCCGAGATCACCGATCCCGACGGCTTGCGCGTCTACCCGATCGGGAAGGAGCAGTCCTCCGCGGCAGACGGCGCCAGCTTCGTCAAGAATGCCTTTCTCAAGCGCGTCGAAGTCGCGACCAGCAGTGAGGATGCCGGGCAGGCCGAAGTGCAGATCGACGGCCGGATCAATTTTCGCAAGCCGGACATCAAGAACAGCGGCGCTGAATTTGCCGACTTCTTCCAATCGCTCGGTCCGGTGTCCTTCGAAAATCTGCGCATCGCCCTGGACGGCGCCGCGGGCCTCGATCCGCGGCTGTTGAAGCTGCACTACCCCAGCCTGCAATTTGACCTGAACTTTCCCCACATCCGGTTGCTCGGTGACGCGCTGGCGCTCAAATTCCATCAACTGATCATCGATTTCGGGAAGCAGGGCCTGCCGGGCTTCTCGACGGCGGGGTTCTCGCCGCTGCCAGGCCTCGGCGTCGGGGACTTTCACCCCGACTTGCCGAGCATCGGATTTCTCGGCAGCCTCGATTTCGGTTCTCTGCCGTCGCTGTTCTCGCGAAGCCTCTCCGGCTTTTCGCTGGAGACTGCGTTCGCCGTGAACTTCCAGAACGGACGCATCCTCGATGGCCAGTTTTTCGGGATCAGGGGCTTTGGTTTCGATGGGCTCAACTTCGACTTCCTGAGCTTCCTGACGGTCCACATTGACCATCTGGAGCTTGGCCCGCGTACCTGGAACCCAAACCCGCAGCATCCGCTGACGACCACGGGCTCTGCGCTGACGGTTGTGGACGCCAGCGTCGCCGTTCTGCGCCACACCATCATCAAAGATGGCACGGGCGCCTTCTTCAGCGTGAAGGAAGGCGGCGGTGACGGCTACTGGGCCTATTTCGGCTCCGACGCGCTGAATACGCCGCTCCTGAGTTTCGATTGGGGTTTTGCCGCGCGCAACGTCGATTTCACGCCCAAGGTTGCCAAGCAGCTGTTGTCGCCGCCTGACGCCAAGAACACGGATGACCCCTCTGATCCGGTTAAAAAAGTCGGCCAGCAGCTGCTGAAAGATTGGAACGGGAGTTTGATCTGGCCGGCGGGATCGGGCACCGGGAAGGGCTGGACGTTCGCCGCGAGCCTGCAAATCCTGAGCGGTTCGCTGGCCGGACGCGGCTTGATCCAGGACGGTGGCTTCGCCGGCCTCTCGATCTGGGGGCCGGGCCTGCGCGAGTGGTTCGGTTACAATTTCCAGTTCGTCGGCATCTATCGCAAGGACATCACGCCGGGTCAGGACTATTTCTATTTCTCCATAACACTTCCGGCCATGACGATCGGCAGCGTCCGCTTCGTCGGCGGCGAGATCGCGAGCGAGTTCTACACCTCCGGCGACTTCATGGTCGATTTCGGCTTTCCCTGGCCGGACGTGCGCGGCGGCCGCCGCTGGGAACGGACGATCGGTGCGATCATTACCCCGGGCCAGGCCTCGGGCGGCTTCTATCTGCGCAAGCGCGAGACCACGGTCGCGGGCGACAAGCTGCTCACGATCGCGGCCGGCTATGCCTTGCAGTGGGGCTTGGGCGCCGCGTTCGGCGGCGGCGTCTTCGAGGTTTGGGTACGCATCGGACTCTACGCCATCCTGGAGGGCGAAGCCGTCCTCGAGATCGGCGGCAGCCCGAAATTGAAGCGGCTCTCGGTCCATGGTGCCGCCGGCGTCCTGGTAGAAGGCTATGGCGCGATCGATTGGTGGGTCATCAGCGTCCGCGTCGGCGTTCGCGCCAGCGCCGAAATCCGCATGGGGTTGATCTGGCAGGATGGCCAGAACGGACTGACGATGCCCGTCGAGGCTTCGCTGTATGTCAGCGCCTATGCCGAGGCGTGCATCGGCGGCGGCTGCTTCCGGGTATGCGCGGGCATCGAGGTCGGCCTCAATCTGCCCGTCAGCTACACGCTTCATATCGGTTAGCGCGATGCCCACCAAGATCATTATCATCCCGGACATCTTCTTCCTCAACTGGGACGATCCCGAGGCTGAGGCATGGCTCTGCCTGCGCCCGATGGTGCGGGCACCGAAGCGGCCCGGCGACCTCTCGCTCGGAGATCTCACTGATTT
>CAYXMO010000003.1:0-19797 GCA_964465935.1 uncultured Rhizobium sp. | reverse complement strand
CCGCCAAGGGCTCCGACGGCGTGCGCTGCGAGGACCTGACGTCGCTTCTACCGGTCAACCTGCCCACCGACGTCGATGTGCATGTGGAGATCGCCTATGACCAGCAGACCACGCCGGTCGACCTGCTGCGCAACCAGAGTTGCAAGATCAAGCCAGGCTCCAGCGCCGACGCACCGTTCGATAAGACAACCAGCCCGATCGGTCTGAAGTCGTTCGTTGAAGTGTTCAACGACTATGTTTTCGATGAATTTGGTAAACTCCTCCCTACGGACCCCGCCTATGCGCACCGCGCCTTCGTGCTTATGCAGCGGTTCCTGGCCGGCCGCCGCCTTTTCTGGAACACCGAACTTGTTCGTGATCCTTATCGGGAGCCCTATTTCGAGTTGAACTTGAAGGCGCCGCACGAAACCAGCCTCTATTGGTTCCTCGGCCTGATGGTCCGCCTAGGCACCAAGAAAGACCTTTCGGCTCTGCAATCGATTCAACGCGTAGACATCGAATTCCGCAAAGATGGCAAGGCCCTTCCCGGCAGCATTTCGATACCGCCTATCGGGTTGATGACGAACCTCACTGCCGGCTCCTATTTCTCCGAAATCGGCGTCGGGTTCACTCGCAATCTCAGCGGCGATCTCAGCCCTCATGAGAAGATCGTCTATGTGGGACCAGGCACCCACGGGTTCCAGCCGCCGAAGGCCGGCACCGGCGACGTCTGGCGGTTGGAGCAAGACCCGGCGCATCCCACCGCCACACAGCCCGAGCAGAAAGTGCCGCAGGCCGATCGGCCGGTGTCCCTCGGGCGCCTCGGCGCTATCCAAATCCGCTCGCAGACCAAAAAGAAAGAAGGAACGGACAACGGGGTCGAAGACGAAATAGCGCTCCCCGCCGGCATCACCTTCGATCCCGGGATCGCGATCGAGGGGCACGTTCGTCCCTACCGGCGGTTCTCCGGGGCGTTGGCAGCGGGGGCCGCCAACACATATTTGCCGACGGTCATGCATTTTGAGCCTGAGAAGCGCGCCGCCGCTCTGCTGGAGGAACTGAGGACCGGGCTTCCCGCGCAATTCGCCGAGGCTTTCGCGAAGCTGCAGATCGACGGCTGGAAATTCCAACTCCTGCACGCCGGTTTGCTGCCTTGGGACGGACCGCAGCCTTTGTATCGCGTCCTAGCGACCAAGGAGGGAACGGCGCCGTCCGGCAAACCGCGAACGCTGCAGACGCAAGCGGCGTCGTTGTTCTTCGCCGCGACGACGGGTCTGCCTGCTGCTTTGCAGAATAACGGCGCCAGGTCACCGCAGATGTGGAGGCCCGAAGGCCTGCCGTCGACCGGAAAGCTCGACGCCTCGGCGCTTTCGGATTACTGGCACAAGAAGTGCGGCGATGTGTGGCCCTCGCTTCCCATCAACGCCATCAGGACGGCGACGGCTCCGCTTGAGAAAGTCGCCTTGCAGATTCTATGCATCGACGAATTCAGCTTTGAGATGGCCGAAAGCGTCGTCCGGCTTGAGAAGTCGCTTTCCCTGGCGGTCGACGATCTGGAGGGCGCATCCTGCGTGCCTGACGGCACCACGCCCGAATACCATCCGGCGAAGGACTACAAGGCCGATCTGCAAAATTTCAACACCGCGTTCGTACGGCGCGTGGCCGACGGCAAGCCGCTCGGTGAAGAGATCCATCGCGGACCGCAGAGAGTTCAGGCCGACAGCCCTTCCTCGAAGACGAAGGAATTCCGCAACCGACAGGACATTCCGCTCGCGCACTCCTGGCCGAAAGAACCGCTGAACGTACCGGCGGCGGACGGTGTGTCGGCGCCGCCGTCCAATCCCAACCTCGATAACGACGACGTACGCAAGTTCATCGCGCTGCAATACGGCGTACAAATCGACCAGGAGGCGGGGCCTTACGAAATCGATCTCGAGCACACCTATGGCGAACGACTGGCCGCTTCGGACGCCAACGGCGCCATTCATTTCAGCCGGTCGGCGCGCCTCGACTGGCCGGTCGAGCTGCCATCCTTCGCCGATTTCCGCGGCGATCCGGACAAGCCGCCCGCGCCGTTCCTGTCGATCCACTATGACGCGGATGCTCGCAAGCCGGCGAAGGGCGTAAGCGGGGCGCCGGCGAACTCGGTGACGCTGCTATTCGACCTGACAAGGCTGAATGTTCCGCCCTCGATTCTGCCGGCGGGCCAGGCCAAGGTCGACGACCCGGCAGCCGCGTCTTACGCGGTTGCCCTTTCGGCTTGGCGGTCCCTGGCGGAGCTCGCGTCCGACGGGTCCACCGCGGAAATCCACTTCATGCTCGCAACCTACGCGCTCGACAACGTCATCGATTTCAACGATCCCCAGGCTGATCTCAACCTCGCGCAGCGCGGAATCGGCGATTGGGTGTACGGCATCGCGCAAAAGCCGCACTCGGTGCCGGTCTCCGACGCTGCGTTGGCGGCGGTTAAGGCCTGGGCCAAGAGCATGATGACCACCACCGCGGCATCGAGCTTCTCCGGAACCCAATCGTTTGCGATCCCGTTGATGGGGGCCAGGCTCGGCGACCTGGCGCACTTGGTCCAGGCACGATTCCTCGTGACGCGTGCCGCGCGGCAATCGCCTTTTGTGGGCGACGGCCGGCAAATGAAACCCAATTCACAGCAGCCGGGCCTGTTCAGCGTCGCGGACAAGACGTTCGCCGCGGTTTGGTCGACGTTCGGCTTCGGGACTACCTCCAGCCTGCCCGGCGATGCCGGACCTTTGGTTGCTGCGCTGAACAGGGCGTTGGACCGCTGGACCAAGCAGCGTACCGCCTTTTGCGACAGCATCATGCCCTATGAGCGCGTGTCCGACAGTCTCGCGACGCACGCGCCCGCCGCGATCAGCGGCGAGACCGTCAGCGCGCTGACGTCCGCGCTTGTCGGGACCGATTGGTTCGCGCCCGCCGGCCCGGGACCGGTAGAGAACGCATATGCCGTTCAGCCGGTCATCGTTCCCATCGGTTTCGCACCCTGCGCGCCGCATCCGCAACTCGGCATTTTGACCCAGCTCATGCTGCAGCGCCTCGTATCGACGCTGCGCGACATCTTCGACTTTTCGGTCTTGTGCGCCGACGATTGGCCGACGCATATGGCGAAGGTCGCCCAGTTCTCCGAAAGCTCCAGGTTTGCGGACCTTATCAAGGCGCTCGTTGACCGGTTGGTGTATCCGGAGCTGGCGCCGGATGACGCATTGGATTCGGCCGTGCGGTATATCGTCGATGCCTACCGGCCGCCGAACGGAGGCGGATTTGGAATTGGCGACGACTTCAAGGCTGTGCGCGCCCGTGTGGCCAAGAAACTGTTCGACGACATCGGACTCTATGACGACGCCAAGGGGTTCCTGCTCACGGCTATGCGCTTCAGTCAACTGCAGAGCAACCCAGCCGCCAAGCCGACCGCCAAGTTTCCGTCGCCGAAGACAGCCAAGACCGCTCGGCCGACCGCGTTGGCGCGATCGCGATTCTTCCGCGAAATCGAGGCGCAGAAGGACTCCGTCCAGCCGCAGTTCGCGGTTCAGTCCGTGGGCGCGATTGCGAACATATCCGACCTCGTCCTTGTTCCTGCCGCGCCGGACGACGGCACCGCAAGCATTCCCGTCGGCTATCGCAAACTCGGCTTTTTGGAAACGCTCGACGACACGAAATACACCCATCGCTTCTCCGTCGCCTCGGATGCGACGCAGTCCTATGCGGCGGAGTCGTTCGAGGAGATGGTCGACTCGAACAACGACTCCCCGGCTTGGTATCCGCTCCCGATCCGGGTACCGTCCGCGAAGGCCAATGGCGGGACGGCGGCGAAGAGGCCTGTCGATCTGGCTTCCCGCAGCCTCGTCGCGGCGCCGGCCCTTCTGTGGTCGGGCGTCAGCGCATCGTTCTCCGAGGCATTGGCGGCAACGGATGCCGACAGCCGCTACTGGACGCTGACCCTGCTCAAGAAGGGCGAAGCGCCGCCGCCAAAGACGGGTGCGGCGCCCGCCGATGTGCTTTCCGTCGTTGCACACAAGCCGGTTGCGCTGGACCTCGGCGCCGAGCAGGACGTCGTCTTCGCCCTTTACCAGATAACCGGGGATGAAGAGGGCACGACCGGCTTGCGCGAGGCGCTGCAACGCGATGCATTCTACCTGCTGCTCGAGCGCGAAGCGCCGTGGTCCGGTGGCGATTCCAAGGGCGTGGCGCTGTCGCCGACACTTCCCGTCACGATTGTCGATTCGTTGCGCACCCTGCTGCAATTCTCCCGCGGCTCGCCGGATGTGGTCCAGGCGGCAAGAAAGGTCGCTTTCGATCTGCCCGACAAGGACTACAGGACACTCCTCGACGAGGTCATCAAGTCGGGCACTGCGCAACTTCCGGACAAGGACAATTTGCGCATCGCGCTGTCCGAGTCCACAAGCTTCGACATCCGCTCGACACCTGGAAGCTCGGCCGGCGAACAAGCCTTGAAGCGCATGGGCGACGCCGTCCTGTTCGCGAATGAGTCGACGCAAGGCGCCAATCCGGTGGGCTATCTGCTGTTGTCGTTCATCGGCGACGTCTGGAATCCCGTTGAATGGGAATTGAGCCAGGGACGCAATCTTCCACTCGCGCCGTGGATCGATCCGTCGCAGACCAAGGACGACGTACCGCCGCCATTCGCGCCGGAGTATTGGCAAGCCGCTGCACAAATGACGCCGAAGACGCGCCAGCCGCTCGCGAAGGTCTATGTCAATTCTCCGAACCACTGGCATGAGCCGCGCCATCGCCTACGGTTGAGCAAGCGAGATTGGCAAGATCGCGTGCGCAGCCCCGAAGATCTGCTGGACGCTCTGGTCTTCAACAACGAACTGACCGTTGGCGACGCGTTACGGCACGCGACGATATTTGCGACGCTTTCGAAGGTTAAGCTCTTTACGCTGGATCTCAGCATCACGGTTTTCCAGGAACAGTTCGCCGTCGATCCCGCCGAGGTCCCGGATGCCGAACCCATGAAGGAGCGCTACCCGCTGCGCAACACTTACATCGCCGTCGGCGACGGCCATGAGATGCGGATTTGGTTCCCTGCGGACTACACGACCTTCTCGATCGATCTGCAGTGGTTCGCCAAATCGGGCTTGTCCGCCATGCGGATCGAACGCTTGTTCGTGGAGATCGTCGATAGCTAAGTCGTCTATGGCCAACTTAGCTCTTGTTGCAGAGCCACACTCGAGAACAGAACCGACTTCTTGCAGGCGGCCCAATCCGAGCAAGAAATGGAGCGTCCACTAGGAGCACTTTATCTTGAGAAATTCAGCAGAGATTTCACGCATGAGCTGCGGCTGCGGCAACCCCCGGGCGCGAAAGATGCCGAAATCCTCCAGCACAATATCTTTCCAGGCCTTGTCGTCGTTTTGCTTGATTTTTTCGCAGCGCAGCGAGTGATAGATATTTCGCGCGCCGACATCATCTCCGGCGAACATTCTGGCATGCGCCGCATTGGTCCTGAGCCAGAACAATTTGGGATCAAGCTGCAGCGCTTCATCCGCCGCATCGCGAGCTGTCGGCCATTGGTGCGTAAAGAGCGCGTACCACGAAAGCTCGCCAAGGGCGGAGATGAGCTTCGGTTGGTAGGCGGCTTTCCAGTCCTTGCCGATCGATCCTAGAATCGAAATTTGCGCGCGTTGGGACGTGACGGAAAGCTCGGGGTGTTTCGCGGCGTCGGCGATGGTGGATAGCTCGGAAGCACATTGCAGATAGACGTCCAGATCGGATTTGGTTCCAGTCGCGATGAAACGCCCCTTCGCCATCGTTGCCGCCTCCGCGCTGGGGGCAAGCGCCTCCAAGTCCCGCCCCTCCCTGTGCAGGAAGATGGCGTAAGCCCGCAATGCCAGGACAAGATTGTCGCGGCCTGCCGAATTCTCGGGTTCATCCGCGAGCGCCTTGCGGCGATAGTCGATCGCTTGCAGAAGGTAATCGCCTGCCAAGGCTTGTTGGCCTTGAGAGATCACAATGTCGACAAGCGAGATATAGTCTGACGCCAAGTAGCATTTGCAGCCGGCGTTGGCGGGATCGGCATCGATTGCCGCGACCCTGAGCGCAACGGCTTTGAGCATGTTATCCTTCGCGCCGGCATAGTCATCGGCGACGCTCCGGGACCTGGCGAGTTCCTCGAACATCTGAGCCACCACGATCCGCAGCTTCGTCGACGACGGATTGCCCAAATCCGCAGTACTGAGGTCGACGATCACATCGCGAATTTGTCGAGCCGCGGTGGACTTCTGGTCATTCGAGGCCGACAGGGCGATTTCCCTCAAAACGTCTACGACGTCGGCGCGTCTTTGCCAGTTTGGGCGGTCGCCGGTCTTGGCCGCGCGATAAAACGCCGAGGCCATTGCGAGGCCGCCACTTCTGTCGTTCGCGGCGAACTTTTGCCTGATGGCCTTGAACACCGGATCTTCCGCCGCGCTTTCGTTCGCGCCGAGTGCGTAAACCGCCAGGGCCGGGAAAGCGACGTTGTTCTTACGTGCGATATCATCAAGCTTACGGAAGCTGTCCGCGACGTCGCTGGGCATTTCCAGCCCCTTTGCCAGCTTCAACCATTGAACGGTGTTGTCTATTCCTTTGTACGGCTTGGGCGGCGTGGTGACGTAGACATCGAAAGGTATTTTCGGAGCGCCGGGATTCGCGAATATCGGGATTGTGAACTTTTCCAACTTATATTTCGGAATCAGTTCCGAAATTTGTTTTGCTTCCGGCATGTGGCCCGAACCGAGCGCTCCGCTCTCGATCAGATCGACGATCGATCTCATGCATTCAATTGCCGGGTAGGGGACAGCGTCGGGATTGGCGCAAAGGCGGAGGTATTTCGCGGCGCCTTGCGGATCTTTTTGAGCGAGCCGATATTGTGCAAGGCCCTGATAGGCGAACGTCAGCATACCCATCGTGTAAATGTCGTAGTCCAAGTTCGGCCTCAGACGGCTTAGAACTTTTATGAGAGTATTGGCGGTGGATTCCGCGAACTTATAGTCGCCGCGCATCGCGCTCGCTTTTTGCAGACGCTGCAGGGATCTTCCCAGATTCTCATAAAATTCCGCGTCGTCTAGGGGATTTACTTGCGAGGCCTCGAATGCAGCGATCAGATCTTTGGCATTGCGCTGCAGAAAGCTGTCGAGCGGCGCGACATCCGGATCGGTGAGCGGCGACGACACTCCGACCGCGGTAATCGCGCAGGAGGCGGCCGCCGCGACGAGCCTTACATGCTCTTGAACCTGCGGCCGCAGCCGCGAGAGACGCAACGCTTCCGTCGCCACGGAAAGACATATGTCGCGGCGCTGTGTCTTTGTCCCTTGGTTTTCGAGGATCCATGTGAGATTACCGAAGCGGGTCAGCACATCGGAGGCCAGGGAGCCGTTTCCGGGATCGACGCTGAGCCGCGCCATGCTCAGATCGACCGCTTCCTGTGCTCTCGTCAGTGCTTCGCCATACTGCTTTTGGTAACCAAAAATCTGCGCCAATGTGTCGAGAACGTCTGCTTTGTCTTTCGCGACACGTGCGGCGGCTTGGGGATCCGATATCTGGTCAAGAATCGCGATCGCGCGGTTGGCAGCGGTTATCGCAAGAGCGAATTTGCCGCTGCCAAGGAAGAAGGTGGCTTGATCGCCATAGGCATTCGAGAGATTGATGGCATATTGCGACTTGCCCGGAAGCAAGGTGACCGCGCTTTGCGCGGCGCCGATGGCCAGAAGCGCCGCCTGCTCCGCACCGGCGTTGTCTTTCAGTTGCGACAGCGTGGAACGCAGGTTTTGATAGGCTATCGAAAGCGTATATTGCGGCTCGGCGTCGTTCGGCCGGTATCGGGCCAGCAGTATCGACGCATCTACAAAGCGCCGGACGATCTGCTCGCGAAAGCGCGTGGCTTCCGTCCAGGGCACAAAGTCTCTCTCATAGGAGAGATACCAGCTATATGCGTCGAGCATTTCCGGCGACAATTTCTTTAGATCGTCGTTCATGCCGGGAAGCACCTTCGCGGCATCGGCCAAAAGGGATTTCGCTTTGTCGTCGCAATCCAGCTGAGAATAGAGACCACCCAGAAACGAAGCTGTCTTCACGTAGAGCAGATGGTATTGCCCGCCCCGATCCGTGCGGGCTTGGTTCAGCGAAAGGCGAGCCATGATGTCACGCAGCAACAATGTCGCGTCGCCCGCCGATTTGGAGCGGAACGCCAATCTCGCCTGCTCGAACCGCGCCTCCATTTGCGGCAACGACAGTTGCGCGCCATTCGCGGCGGAAATCTTCTCGCTGCATATCGCCGGGGCCGGCTTTCGGAAAATCGGGATGGACGTGAGGGCCGGCGCGGTAGAAGACTGCAATTCGGCACGACTGTTGATCAGGACCTGCGCGAGTCTGGCTTGGGAGTTAGCAGCATCACTGCCTTCCGTCGGGAGACCAAGGACGCTCGACAATGATGCGATACGCTGTCTTCCTGCTGCCCCCTGCTGTTGAGCCTTTGCCGCCACGGCCCGCAATCCTGCTTTGTTGCAGATTTCTGGCGAAAGAGGCGGAGCGCTACAAGCCTTGCGTATTGTGGCTTGCAGGTCGTCGAACATTGTCGAGTATTTGACTTCACGCGCAAGAGCTTCTTTTCTATCTTGCAGCGCTTGATACCAATTGAACCCGCCGAGCGTGAAGGCGACAAGAAGGGCTGCCGCACAAGCAATTAAAAGATTTCGACGCAGTCGGTAGATTTCCCGTTGCCGTGCCGCCTCGGCATCGCCACGGGCGTTTTCCTCGGCGCGGCAACGCTCGAGATTTCTTTTGACTTCCGCAAACCGCCCGCCATAGCGCGCCGCCCAGGCGGCGTTCGGAGCTTCGCGCTCCCACCAGGATTCGAAATTGGCCAAATCCAAGCCGCCGAGGAAGCCGCCTTCTCCTGCCTCGCGCGCTTCCGCGGCGGTCAGAAGGCGGCGCCAAGTCGCGGCGCCGCGCGCTTCTTTCTCCAGCCAATCCGAGAGCCACGTCCACTGCCGTATGAGGCTTTCGTGACTGATGTCGATGATGGTGTCGTCCTGAAGCGCGACGTCCTGCGGCGGCACAAGAAAGTTGCAGCCCGGAGCTCGAAACGCATCCAGGTTTCTGGCGACGATATCGCGATCCGCGCCCGTCAATGCGACCAGTTCGTCGAAGCGGCAGGGGCGGCGCACCGCCGTCGAGACCGACGATCCGGTGATGAGCGCGCGAAACATCGGTTCGACGAACGGTTTGTCGCCATCCTGCAGTGAATCGAATATCTCGCGCGCATGCGCGTCGAGAGCGCCGCGCAATTTTCCAATGCGCTCGTAGTCCGCCAGCGTGAGCTGCGTGCTTTTATCGCTCGCGCCTTCAGACGCCCGCGACCAGAGTCTGTTGAGAACGTGCTGCATCAGCGGAAGTTGATCGGCGCGCCGGGCTAGCCGCTGGAGCTGGTCGCCGCTCTTGTCGTCCTCCCATGGCGCAAAACTCGACAGGTCGTTCAGGAGATAGTTGACGAGTGCCGGTTCGATCGAGAAGCCGCATACCGCGGCGGGGCCTTCTATGGCCGCGCGGATCTGCTCCCGCGTCATGCGCGGCGTGAGATACAAGCCTTCGTTGATGCGTTCGGCTAGGCCGGGAATCAGCGCGCATGCCCCCAGGAACTCCGACCGCATCGTGATGACGACATAAATCGGAATCTCCGTCTGTTGCGAGCTTTCAAGCAGCAGTGCGGTAAACGCCTCTGCTTGCTCGCGGCCGGCATAGTCGCCATAGCGGAACAATTCCTCGAATTGGTCGACCAGAATGAGCAGGCTGGATGTCTCGCCAAGGCCTTCACTGCGGCACCATTTGGCGATTGAAAGCGGTCCGCCGCGCAGATAGCCTGACAAGAGGTCGATATCGATCTGCTCTATCGCCTTGTCGTTCGCGGACTTTGCTCTGAGGAGGGCGCGGGCGAGGTTTTGGATGGGCTGTCCGCCGGGCCGCATTTGCATGGTCGTCCAGCGCGTTCCGGCGCGCGTCAGATATCCAAGCTCAAGAGCGTCGAGCAACCCGGTATTTACCAGCGACGACTTGCCTGTGCCGGACGATCCCAGAACGGCCAGGAAGCGGGTTGCTCCCAACCGGGTTACCATAGTGTCGAGGCATTCTTCGCGGCCGAAGAAGAGGTCGGATTCTTCTTGGTGAAATGGCCTTAATCCGGGATAGGGCAGCCGCATTCTCTCAGCCCGCCAATTCGGCGATCAGCGCCTGGATGGGTTCGGAGAGAACGCCGGCGCTGCAGTCAATGACGCGAATTTCCGGCAAGACTATGCCAATGTCGCCCTTCATCGGCGGCGGACTGTTCAGCAGCGCCGCCAAACGCAGGCTTTCAGATCGCTTCTGCTTCAGCTTGCTGTAGAGCAGGATCTGCTTTCGGACCCATGTCGGCGTCGTGCGGCCGTAAACGAAAAGCAGAACCGAACAATCCGTGATGTTCTGTTCAAGATCGACGCGGACGTCTTCAGCCGTATCGTTTTCCCCGAAAATTGGAATGGCAGCGCCGATCTCGCCCTTTATGAACTCGCCCTGCAAGAGCTTTGCGACCTCCATGTCCTCTTTGCCTGCGTCTATGAACACGAGCGGAGGATTTGGCTTGGGCTTTACCGGCTTGAGCATCGTCGCGACGCGGCGAATCTCGGCCTTGAATGTTTCGAGGCCGCACGCCATGACGGTGTTGCCCGACAGCAGCGCACGCTGTTCCTCGTTGGCGACGGCGGCGACATTGAGGTCGTCTCTGCGCCATTGCAGCATTTTAATGCCGGACGTTCGTGCTTGGGCTTGTTGATATAGCTGATAGCCCTCCGGAATATCGGGCGGTTTGCGGCCCCGATAGCTGCTAAGAAGTTGAACGAACAAAGTCGATTGCTGAAGATCGGCGTTGAGCGCATTTCTGAAGGAGGCGCCGTCCTGGGGATAGGGCGTCTTGGGAAACACCGTAAAACCGATCTGCTCGAGATAGCGCTGGACCTGGTCGCGCTCGTCCTCCAGGTCGTCGGTGACCTGAGCCAGCAAAATGCGGGGTGTGCCGTCTGACGGCTGATCGTTGTTTGCTGCCGTCTTGGGCACGGCGCTGAGAGGCTCACCCGCGCGACTTAATTCCGCAGCAGTCTTCAATTGGCGAAGCTGTCTTGCGACTTGTTCCGCAAGCTGATGAATTTTCTGTGCGTATGCCGTGCCCTCGCTATTTGGCGACAATGGTTGGGGCATTTCGGTCGTTGGATCGGTCGTATAAAAGCGCAGTCGCTTATGCGCTTGCAATGGCTCGGGATAACTTTCGCCGGTTTCCAGGGGGAGGAGCTCGATCGCCGCGAGCCTTCGGCCATCCCGGGCAGAATTCATGAAGGCGTCCAATTCGCGCTTGGTCCAATCCCGCGATGCGTAACAGCGGGAGGCGACTGCGAGGAACATCGCCGATCTTTGAGCGGCTTCGATCAGACTGTCGAGTGGGTGATTTGAGGCCAGGCTGCCCAGATCGTGAAATATCCGAAGATCCTGCGACCCGACATGCATCTGCAGCGCTCTTTTGAAGTAGAGCGCGAATTGGGTTACCCAGCGGCTATTGCTTGCGTCGACATAGACATCATCGTCGCTGGCATAGCTGATGAACACGTCATATTCGTATCCCGGCACGAACGACATTTACTGCTCCCAAAATGCTTGGACTGTTGAATGGAGCTTGGTCATATCAATAGTAATCAATAATTGACTATTGCGAAACTGGTATTTGAAGGCGCAATTTCTGGACTGCGCGTGTAAGCACTGGGAAAAAGGCGCGAAGCACCTATCTCCTCTTATCGCTGGCGAGCGCAGCGCAATTGCCGTGCTGACCGGGATACCCATATTGGGATCAGGATAGGTTTTGGTGTTCACGCGGCGATTCTTGCGGGTAAGCTAGGCGCGGGGACGATTTGTACCGGGTTCCGTTTTGCGCCATTGTCACAGTTCAATTCGGAGCATGGTGCGAGGTTGCGGGCCTCGTGCACCAGTCCGTCCTCAGTCGAATTTCGCCGGCCGGCGAACCATGATCACGGGCCTTGGCGTGCCAGCGCGCGCGAATTATTTCGCCTTCAACGCTGTTTGGGCCCGCAATTGGCGGGTTCTTCCGCTTGTGGAACTCCTTTGGTCAGATTGTCTTGCCGGCGGCCGTTCTATTTAATCGGGCAGTCGCGGGTCCCCGTGGCGGCGGTTCCCGCGCAGTAAAAACGACTCAGAATTGGGGACTCATAATGATGGCGGGTTCATTCGCGCACGCTCGCGAGGCGTCGCGGCGTTGTACGCATCTGCGGATATTGCTTGCAAGCGTCGGCGGTTTGTTCCTGCTTGCGTCCTGTGTCCTTCCGGCTCAGGCGCAGACCAGCTGGGTCGGCGGCACGGACGACTGGTTCACATCCGGCAACTGGGACAACGGTGTCCCGATCGCAAGCCAGGCCGCGAACGTCTCGAATGGTGGCACCGCCCAGATCGGGGCTGCGGCAACCTTCAGCAGCCTGTCGATTTCCGGCACCAGCAAAGTCGAACTGCAGAGCGGCGGCAGCTTCGCAGGCGACTCAGGGAGCATCACGCTTCTCGGTTCGGGGACACTGCGATTCGCGGCCTCGCTCTCTGTCTCCAACGCGATCAACTATAGCTCCACGACCGGTGCGACCCTGCTCGCCGCCACGGGCGCGACCGTCACGCTCACGGGCGGACAAGGGTTCGGGACCTTGGGTGGAAGGACGACGATCGGTTCGGTGAGCGACGCCGGCAAAATCGTCTTCAGCCCGTCGGGGTCCAGCGCTTCGACCGATCAGATCATCACGGTTGCCGGCGGCACCGTGCAGGCGGGTAGCCTTAGTGGCGCGTTGGCCATCGGTGCGGGCGGGCTTGCGATCGCAAGTGGCGCCACGGTCGACGTCAACGACTACTCGATTTCGGGCAACGGCGAACGGCTGGTCCTGAGCGGCAGTGGATCATTGAAGCTCGGCAGCAGCGCAGCGACGGTGGTCGAACTGCGCAACGGCACGAGCTTTAGCGGTGCCATTTCCGGCTCGGGCGGCGTCACGATCGTCGCGGGCAGCGGAACCGCAACATTGACCGGCAACAACACCTATTCGGGCGGAACGACGATCACAAGCGGCACGCTCCAGATCGGCACGGGCGGGGCCCTGGGCAACATCCCAGGCGATGTGACCAACAATGGAACGCTGGCGATCTATCTCGCTGGGGGCGCCGCCGGCCAGATATATAGCGGCTCCATTTCGGGAACCGGCGCCCTCAACCTTCTTGGTTCGACGACTTTTGTAGTGACCGGCAACAGCACCTATAGCGGCGGAACGACTATCACTGCCGGCGCAACACTTTATTTAGGCAATTTTGGAACCAGCGGATCGATCGTCGGGGATGTGGTGAACCAAGGTGCCATCGTCTTTGAACGCACGGATGACGTGACGTTCGCCGGCGCCATTTCGGGCGCTGGAGAGCTGACCAAGTTCGGCACGAACACGCTGACCCTGACCGGTGCAAGCAGTTACTCGGGAAATACTTTCCTGGAAGGCGGGACACTCGTCATTTCCGCCGCCAACAATATCGGCGCGAGTTCAAACTTGCTCAATTTCTTCGACGACTCGACGGTGCGATTCAATGCGGGCATGACATTGAGTGGCGGCGGCGGCATCGTGGCGGGCAAGACCGCGACCTTTGACACCAACGGCAACACAGTCACGCTCTCCGGACAGATCACAGCCGCGGGAGGAATCAAAAAGGTCGGCACCGGCACGCTGATTCTCACAGCCGGCAACTTCTATAGCGGCGGAACCACGATCAGCGCAGGCGTGGTGTTCGTTTCAGCGAACAACAATCTCGGTGACTCCAGCGGGGGCGTCACGCTGAATGGTGGAGCGCTGCAATTCGGCGCGAGCTTCAACCTGAGTTCGTCACGCGCCATCAGCCTGGGTGTCTCGGGCGGCACGATCGACACCAATGGCTTCAACACAAATATTCAGCAAGCGATTGGCGGCACGGGTGGACTGACCAAGGCCGGCACTGGAACGCTGACGCTGCAGGGCGCGAACTCGTATGGCGGCGGCACGACTATTTCCGGCGGCACGCTGCAAATCGGCAATGGCGGCGCGACTGGCGCGATCTCGGGCAATGTCGCGGACAATGGAACGTTGGTGTTCGATCGGTCGAACACGTATTCATTCGCCGGCGTCATTTCGGGCACCGGCGCGGTCCAACAGATCGGCGCCGGAACGACGATCCTCACCGGCACGAACACCTACAGCGGCGGAACGACAATCACCGCCGGCGTGCTGCAAATCGGCGACGGTGTCACGTCGGGCGCGATCGCCGGCAACGTCACCGATAACACGACGCTCGCATACGACCCGTCGAGCAATGTTGTGTATTCCGGCGTGATTTCCGGCAGCGGCGCGCTCTCCGTGCTGGGCACCGGCACCCTCGCCCTGACAGGCGCGAACACCTATAGCGGCGGTACCACCATTACGGGCGGGTCACTGGACATCGGAAACGGCGGCACGAGCGGATCAGTTTCCGGGAACATCACGGATAATGGGTTGCTGACTTTCCACCGTTCCGACAGCGTCGTCTACGCTGGCAACATTTCCGGCACGGGCCAAGTGCACCAAGATGGCTCCGGCACTCTCACTTTGAGCGGCATCAATACCTATTCGGGTGCGACCACCGTCAGCGCCGGCATCCTGAAGGCCGGTGCGGGGAATGTATTTTCCGCCAATTCGGCTTATGCGGTTGCGGGAGGAGCGGTGCTGGCGCTGAATAGCTTCGACAACACCATCGGCAGTCTGACGGGCGCGGGCAGCGTGACGCTTGGCAGCGGAACGCTGCTCACGGGCGGCGACAACAGCTCGACGGTCTTTTCCGGCGCGATCTCCGGTTCCGGTCAAATAATCAAGATCGGCAGTGGCGTGTTGCGGCTGACGGGCGCGAACAGCTATTCGGGTTACACGAGTGTGAATGCCGGTGTGCTGGTGATCGGCGACGGAGCGACGAACGGATCGGTGGCGGGCAATATCGCCGACAATGCGATTTTGATCTTCGACCGCTCCAACAGCGTTAGCTTCGCAAACAACATCATCGGTAGCGGTCAGGTCTACAAACAGGGCGCCGGAACACTGACGCTGTCCGGCATGAACAGTTACACCGGCGCGACCTTCGTCGCGTTCGGGACGCTGCGGGCGGGTGCGACGAACACGTTTTCGCCCAACTCCGACATGTATGTCCTTTCCGGCACGACGCTCGATCTGAACAACTTTTCTCAGTCCACGGGTGCGCTGTCGGGCACGGGCACTGTGACGCTCGGTTCCGCCACGCTGACGGCGACATCGGTCAACACCTCGACCTTCGCCGGCGTGATTTCGGGTTCGGGCGGCTATGTCAAAGCCGGCACGGGCAACACGCTTTTCACGGGCGCCAATACCTATACCGGCGGTACGACCGTCAACGGCGGCGCCCTCGTGATCGGCGGCGGCGGGACGAGCGGTTCGATCGTCGGCAATATCGCCAACAACGCGCTTTTGCTGTTCAACCGCTCGGATACGGCCACGTTCTCGGGCAACATCTCGGGCACCGGCCAAGTTTATCAGGAAGGAAACGGCATCCTCCAGCTCGCCGGCAGCAACGGCTATTCGGGCGCGACCTTCATCGCAGCCGGTACCTTGCGCGGGTTCGGAGCCAACACGCTCTCGCCGAACTCCGACATGTATGTCCTTTCCGGTACGACGCTCGATCTGGACGGTTTCGGCGAGACGATCGGTTCGCTCTCGGGCACGGGCTCGGTGACGCTCGGCTCCGCCACGCTGATGACGAACGGCGACAACGCGAATACGGCTTTCTCCGGCGTGATCTCGGGAACCGGCGGGCTCGTCAAAAGCGGCAGCGGCACGCTGATCTTGAGCAACGATAACACGTATTCCGGTACTACGGCGGTCGGCGCTGGCATCCTGCAACTGGGCAATGGCGGCACGGCGGGCTCGGTCGCGGGCAATATCAGCGTGGCTTCCGGCGCAAAGCTTGTCTTCGACCGATCCGACTCGGTGACTTATTCGGGCGTGATCTCGGGCGCCGGAAGCGTCACGCAGAGTGGCGGCACACTCATCCTGTCGGGGACGAGCACCTATCAGGGCGGAACGACAATAGCCTCCGGTGCACTGGTGATCGGCACCGCCGGTTCGATCGTCGGCAACATCTTCGACAACGCGCTTCTGCTGTTCGCTCACGCGGGCAATTTCGCCTTCGCCGGCAACATCTCCGGCACCGGCCAGGTCTATCTGGCTGGTGGCAGCGAGACCCTTACGCTGACCGGTACCAACACGTATTCCAATGCGACCTTCGTCACGGGAGGAACTCTGAAAGCGGGCGCGGCCAACACATTCTCGCCGAACTCCGATCTGTACATCCTTTGCTCCTATTGCAGCACCCTCGACCTGAACAATTTCAATCAGACGACCGGCGCATTGGGGGGCGACGGGACGGTGCTGCTCGGTTCGGCCACGTTGACCGCGACGTCGATCAACACTTCGACGTTCCAGGGTGTGATGTCCGGAACAGGAGCCTTCATCAAGGGCGGCACCGGCAACACCCTCTTTAGCGGCAACAACACCTATACCGGCGGGACGACCATCACCGGCGGCGGCGCGCTCGTGCTGGGCGCGGGTGGGACGACCGGTTCGATCGTGGGCAACGTCGCCATCACCGACGCGAACTCGCTCCTGCTGTTCAACCGTTCGGACGATGTCATCTTCTCGGGCAATATTTCGGGCATCGGCCAGGTCTATCAGGCCGGCAGCGGCGTGCTCATGCTGGCAGGAAGCAACAGTTATTCCGGTGCGACCTTCGTTACGGCCGGCACCTTGCGGGGGCTCGGCACCAATACGCTCTCGCCCAACTCCAGCATATATGTTCTTGGCACGACGCTCGACCTGGACAACTTCAACCAGACCGCCGGCACGGTATCGGGCAACGGCAATGTCACGCTCGGTTCGGCCAGGCTGACGCTCGCGTCGAATTCCAACGCGGCCTTTTCCGGCGTGATCTCGGGGACGGGCGGTGTAACCAAGTTGGGCTCCGGCACCTTCTATGTAAGTGGCAACAACAGTTATTCCGGCGGCACGACGCTCAGTGCCGGCACGGTGCAGGTCGCCAATGGCGGCAAATTGGGAACGGGAACCGTAACGCTGTCCGGCGGCGCGCTGCTCTTGAGCAATGGCGTGACGATCGCCAACGCGATGTCGATTGCGACGTCGTCCTTCATCAACGTGAACACCGGCGATTCTGCGACGATCTCGGGTCAGTTGTCCGGTTCGGCGCCGTTCGAGAAGGACGGCGGCGGCACGCTGGTCCTGACCAACACCAACAATGCCAGCACCTATTCGGGAAACATCTCCTATCACGGCACGCTGACCTGCGGGAACGGCTCCTGCGGATCGGGAACACTGACCTTTCTCGGCACCGTGTTGGCGATCCGGGACGGCTTTACCGTCAGCAACGGGCTGGTGCTGGCCGATAGCGGCGATGTCGACGTCGCCAGTGGCGTGGCGTCGATCACCGGCGATATCGGCGAAGTCAACGGTACTTGGGGCCTGTCCAAGCTGGGAGCCGGGCAACTCAATCTCACCGGCAATGGCTCCTATGGCGGGCCGACCGTCGTGCAACAGGGAACGCTGGTTCTGAGCGGAACGATCAAGGGCATGGCGATCGTCAACGCCGGAGCGACGCTTGCGCTCTCGGCCAACGTGGAAGGCGGCGTGACGGTGGCCGCCGGCGGGAGGCTGGCCCCTGTCGATGCCGGATCGGCTCCGGCGGTTCTGTCCACGACATCGCTGAACGATCAGGGCGGCACTTATGTTGTGCGCTTCGGCAGCGGCCCGGCCGGTTATGTCAACGACAAGATCGTTGTGGCGGGTCCGGTATCGCTGGATCGAGGCGTCGTGGATGCGCGTCCCATCGCAGCCGCGTCCGGCTACACGTTCAATCAGCGCTACAGCATCATAACGTCAAGCCAGCCCGTGACGGGGACGTTCTCGAACCCGGCCAGCTTCGTCGCCAATGCCTATGATCCGGCACTGTTGCAACGTCTGCGCTACGATCTGGGCGGCGTTGTGCTGGAGGTGCGCCATCTTCTCGATTTCACCCAGATGGGCGGTGCCATAACTGCCAACCAGATCGCCGTCGCGAAGGCACTCAACAACTCCGAGCCCGCCGCAGACGATGCCTGGGCCAACGTTGTCAACACGCTGGCACAGATGACGCCGGCGGCACGGCAAAACACCTTCGATCGGCTCTCCGGCGCGAGCATGCTTTCGAGCCTTGAGGGCTCGGTGGACAGCCTTGTGGCGTTCGACGATCTGGTTCAAGCCCACATGCTGGGCTTCGTCCCAGGCGCGCGCGGGCAGGAGCAGCTCGCATTCGCCTCGCCCGCTGCGGGTCCCAGGGGCTGGAGCACAGCGTTCCATGACGGCCAGCCGACGGCTGGGTTTGCAGCCCAGAACGGCTATCTGACGTCTGCAAACCAGAGCGTGGCGGGCGTGGATGTCGGTGTCGATAGGCATCTCTCCTTGGGCTTTGCCTTCAGTAGCAATCAGCCATTGGGCAGCGGCGGCGGGCTCTGGGGCCGTGCCGGCGGCACCGCGACAAGCTACAGCGCCTACGCCCGGTATCAGCTGTCCGACGCGATTCTCGCGCTGACGGCGAGTGCGATCGATGCCGGCCGCAATGAGGGCCGCAACGCCGCGATGGGCGATGTCGCTGCCACAAGAAGCGGTCACCTGCGTCAGCAGGCGCAGGATATCGGTCTTTCGCTCTCCGATCCGTCCCTGTTCCGGGACCTCAATCTGACGCCGGTCATCACGATCCGCTATCTGAACTTCGGCCAAAACGCGTCTGACGAAGCGTCGGCGGTCGACGGCATCGGCTTGAACGTCGCGTCCCGGCAGTCGGCGTTCACCACGGCGAGCCTGGGTCTCGATTGGCGGACCCAGTTCGAGAACGGCGACCTCATTCTTGCTCCGGAGTTTGCCACCTATATCCAGTTTGCCGATGGCGACCTGGTGCCGAAGGCATCCGCCACCTTGACGGGGGCTCCCCAGGGTACCGGGACATTTGTGATCCAGGGCGACGGCCTCTCGCCGGTCTCCGAGACGTTCATCGCAGGTCTGGCCGTCGGCGCATTCGACAACCGTCTCAGCTTCGCCGTCCGAACCACCACGCATCTGTCGGCGAACGCGATACAATCGTCGGCGCAGCTCCATTTGGACTGGCAGTGGTGAAGGCGGTGCGCCGTAGCGCCGCGTACCCGTACCCGTCAATCTCGCGATGACGTCGGTCCAGAGAGTCCGCCACCGAGACCGCCGCAAACGCGCCTGTCTCTGGCGCTCCCGACAGCGCTGAATCGATTACCCGAAATGAGTGTCGAGTGCGGATTCGAGTTATCCACCGGGTCCGCGCCCCTCCGTATTGGGGGATGGTTGAGGCTTGTTCTTCGCCTCAATATGATCGCGGACCGCGCAATTTCGGCGCCATCGCGATGGCTGCGCGTTCGCCATGGGAGAGCCCGATGTTGCGATCGCTTGGGGCCGGTTTTGATGTCCACCCGTATCCAAAGTTCTCTGCCGCCATCACGAATTGCCGTAAAAATGAGAGCCGGGTAGACCGCAAAACGACTGTCGCCTCGGCGGCCGCCGTGTTCGGTCTCTCTGTTTTCTTGGCGCTCGGCACTGCTGCCAGCGCGGGCGAGCAGGCGCCGCAGATGGCGGTTCC
>CAYXMO010000002.1:0-46239 GCA_964465935.1 uncultured Rhizobium sp. | reverse complement strand
AATTCTTCTGGAACAGCGCCTTGAGCTCGAACGAGCGCGTGCCGTTGCCGATCGAGGGTTCGGCGTAGAGCGCAAATCCGAACGGATCGAAATACACATTGAGGAACCGGTAGATGAACTCACCCGAAACACCGGGAAGGCTTGAGGTCTGCGCCGGAGCGAGCGGGCTGTGCGCCCGGGTGCGCGACCACTCGTAGTTGAGATAGAACGCCCCCTGAAAATTGTCGGTGAAGCCGTATTCGAATTCGCTGCGCGACTCGATGCCTTGAAACGCCTCCTGGGCGTGGCCGGACGTCCAGGTCAGCTCCTGCTCGATCTCGCGCTCGCCCTGGGCCTCGATATCGGTCGTATAGGCGAAGGCAAACGGGCGGTCGTCGGCACGGGCCGGAGCGGCCATGGCGCCGAGACTCAAGGCGGCCCCGAACGCCGCGACCACGCAGTTCCACTTTTCCCTTTGCACCGAACCCACCCCATCTCATCTACGATTGATACGCGTTTGCAGGAAGGCAAGCTGATGCGAGGGAGACTTATTTGCAAGGAGGGAAATCACCGCATGTTCGGTTCGAGAAACCCTAGTCACCGCGGTGCAGAGAGGACCGACAGCCCGCGCGGGCAACGGAGATGATGCTTTACTTACAAGAGCTTGGCTGCGCACCGGGTCGCGCGCGTGGTCACGGCAAAGCGCGCGGCACAGGTGCCGATCCCTGAACTATACAAAATCCCAATCTGCCCGCTTCACCGCTGAAGGGTGTGACGCGCCACGCTATAGGCATTGGCCTTGAGAAGGTCGGATGCGCCGTGCGTGGCATTGCCCAGTGGTATGAGCGCAGAACGCCAACCCGCATGGCAGCCGAGGCGTTGTGCCGGCGGCAGCATGTCGTCCTGGGGAAGAAGACGCTCGGCGTCCTCGACGCGGTCTTCGACGGCGAGCCATCGTTCGATTTCGAGCGGCTGTGGTCGCGCGCGCAAAAGCGCGAGCCGTCCATTTCCCGTGCATCGATCTACAATGCCTTGCGGCGGTTTACGGCCGCCGGCGTCCTGCGCGCAATCGGCCGGCGGACGAGCTCGTCGTCCACACCGCTATAGGCGGAAATAGGCGACAAGGCCCAAGGGAAGCGCCAAGGCAGCGATCTGTAGCAGCAGCACGTTCAAGACATGGCGATAGGCCTTCCAATCGGCGCTGACGAGAAACGCGACGATCAGCGGCACCTGCAGAACGATCAGAATCTGAAAAAGATGGGCTGCGGCGCCTTCGTCCTTCAGGTTTCGCTCCCAACCCGTGGTGACCGCGACAAGCACAAGGCCGGACGCGAGCAGGGACAGAATTGGCGGCAAAACGGCGGCCAGCCTTTTCATCGACATCACAATGCTCCGGTGGGGCCGGCATCCATCTTGTCGCCGGCAAAAGTCGCCGAGGCGCAAATCTAGTCGATTTCGCCGGAGTCGGAAGCCCCGGCTCGCGCGCGAGATTTCGACACCGGCGAACCACGCATCAGGCGCGACATTTGGCGGCGCGGGTCCTAGCGCCCGGTGCGATCTGTTGGAGTCACAAACCTCAACTGTCATGGCCCGCAAAAGCGGGCCATCCAGGTGACACAGCCATTTTTGTCGAAGGCACGAGCGCACAAACTGGATGGCCCGCTTTTGCGGGCCATGACATCAAGGGATGCGTCAACTTGAGAGCAACATGCCTTAGCGCAGATGCGCTTGTCCCAGCTCCGCCGCCGCTGCGTCGTATTCGGCGCGGAACGCGGCCTCTCGCAGCAGATCGGTGGCAATCACGGTGCCGAGCACTTGGCCGGCGACGATGTCGCTGCGGAAATGGACGCCGCATACCAGCCGGTTCTCGGCGAAGGCGGCGGAGCGCTTCAGGATCGCTTCCGCCTTGTCCGGCATCAGGGACGCGAGCACCACGCCCTCGGCATAAGCAACGGTCGCATGACCGCTGGGATAGGAATTGACCGCCGGGCCGGGTTTGTGCGTGGCGCAGGTTTGCCAGTCGGCGATGACGATCCAGGGCCGCGGCCGCGCAAAATGCTCCTTCGCCTTTTTGGTTACGACGTCTTCGGTGGCGAGGATGTCGCCCAGCATCTTCGCCGTGGCCGGCAGCTTGGCGAGGTCGAAGGCCGGACCGATGGCGGAGGCGAAGAACGTGCCGCTTTCGTCCTTGTCGTCCCGCGCCGCCTGGGCGAATTCCTCGCCGGTACGCGCGGCCGCGATCGCCTTCAGCTCGGCGATCTCCGCAGCTTCGGCGGGGGAACCCGCCGCGGGCGGCGGCGGCAGGAACCGCGCGCCATCGACATCCGCCGCCGTGAGCAACGGCCTGCCCGCCTCCGCCTGCGCGGCAACCGCGCAGGCGGCAAGGAAAAGCACCGCAAGGAGCGTGCGCATCAGAACCGCACCTTGAGCGTCGCCTGATAGCTGCGCTCCGGCTGGAAGTAGTACTGGTCCAGGCTGCCGGGGCGCGTAGCGATCGACTGGGCCGAGACCTGGCCCGGGAACGGCGCCTTGTCGTTGATGGTGACCGCGACGATGCTGCGGTCGTTGAGCACGTTGTAGACACCCGCACCGAGCGAGACGTCGGCGCCGGCGATGTTGCCCAGGTCGTAGCTGCCGGTAAGGTCCATGTGGTTGTAGGCGCCGAGCTTGTAGAACGAGCCGAAATACTGGGTCTGGCCGGCGGCGAGCGCGACCGGCGTCGAGCCGTTGATGTCGACGCGCTTGCCCGGCGCGTCCTGGTATTGCTGGCCGGTGAGCTTGTCGATCAGCGAGATCTTCCAGTTGCCCTGCTTGTAGATGAGGCCGGTCGCGGCGGTCCAGAACGGCGCCTGCTTGTCCTGGAAGGTCGGCGAGTTCGGGTTGAGCGGGTCAGTGTGGGCTTTGGCCGAATTGAGCGAGCCGTTGCCGAAGATCGACCAATTGTCGAGCCAGCCGCCGAGAAGGGAATCGCCGAAGACATAGGTCGCCTCGCCCTCGATGCCCTTGTAGGTGACGGTGCCGGCGTTGATGTTGCAGGTGTCGGTCACCGATCCGGGCGGCGTCGCGAGGTTGCAGGTCACCTGCTGGATCGTGTTGTCGCTCTGGATGTAATAAACATCGGCGTCGAGCGAGAAATTATCGCCGTAGTAGACCGTGCCGAACTGATAGTTGGTCGTGGTCTGCGGTTTGGGGAACGCCTTGATCGGCGTGTTCACTTCGAACGCCGTGATATCGGGTACGTAGATGCCGGTGGCATACTGGGCGTAGAAGCTCCAGTTCTGCTGCGGCATGTAGTTCACGGTGAGGAAGGGCAGCGTGCGCGTCGTGGTGAAGCTCCCAGGATTGCCGGCGGCGCCATAGACCGTCGGCGGCTTGCCTTTCACCAGCGAGCCCAGATTGATGGTGTGATCCCACCACACATATTTGACGCCGGGCGTGATGGTGAGGTTGTCCATCGGCTTGATGTCGAGCTCGACGAAGGGCTGCACCTGGGACCAGCCGGTGTGCTCAAAATAGCCGATGCCGGAGACGCCGTTGAACAGCGTGCCGCTCGTCGTTTTCTGATCGGCGAACGCGCCGGAGCGTTCGACTTGGAAGCCGTTGCAGAAGCCGCCATTGGCGGCGGCGCATTTGGTCACGTCGAGGTAATAGCGCTCGCGCTCGGTGGCGCTGCCTTCCCACCACACGCCGAGGCGCAGCTGGCCGCTGACCACGCCGAGGTCGTAGTCGTATGCGGTGCGCAGGATGTTGCCCCACACGCGATAGGCGTTGAGCTTGGTGTAGCCGGGAACGTCGTTGGCGAAGGTCACGCCGGCGACCTTGGTGCCGAGGCCCTGGGCGATGGCGCCCGGACCGGCGCCGAGGCTGGCCTGCACATTGGCCAGCGTCTGCTGGATGTTGGTCGAGGTCACCGTCTTGTTGATGTAGGCGTAGGTGTAGAACTGATCGTCGAGATGCCAGGCGCCGACATCGCCCTGCAGGCGCAGGTACTCCATGTCGGTGTCCTTGTGCTCCGGATTGAAGCCGGTGAAGGTCGGAAGACGGTTGTCGGTGTTCTGCAGCGCGAATTGCTTGCCGAAGGTGACGATCTGGCCCGGCGTCGCGCCGTTGGCGTCGTTGACGAGCTGCGACAGGCCGTTGCGGCTGCCGAAGAAGGTGAGCGTCCAGTCGGGCGCGAGATCGATCGCGAACTTGACCAGCTCGTTCTCGCGATGCGTGCTCTGCAGCGTGAGATAGCCGCTCGAACCGGAGACCTGGTAGTTCACCATCGCGCGGGCGTCGTGGCCGGCCAGATCGAACACGCCGCTCTGGATGTTGGTGTTGAAGTTGAAGGTGTTCCAGCTGCCGCCGGTGCCGGTCTGGCGGAAGCGCATGTCGTCGGCCAGCGGTTCGGAGAACAGCTTGATCGTCCCGCCATAGGTCGAAGCGCCGATCGTGCCGGCGTTGCCTGGGCCGCGGTCGACATTGACCGAGCCGATCGTCGAGTTCGGGAAATACGACTCGGAATGATGGGTGGGACCGTTGGTATCGCCGAACGGAATGCCGTCATAGGAAAGGCCGAACTGGCCGTCGGGCAGGCCGCGCAGCGTGTTCTTGACGTTGCCGTCCGACAGGCCGGGGCCATTGATGCTGAGGCCGGTGAGCGACGGCACGATGGCGAGGATGGTCACGTAGTCGGAGGTCTCGGCGACCGAGTCCTCGATGTAGGATTTGTTGATGATCGTCTGCGGCTGGGTGGTGCCGAGCGAGGCTTTGGCCGGCGCGACATCGGCGTTGAAGCGCGTCCCCGTGACGACCACGGTTTCGATCGGGCCGCGATCCGGCAAGCTCGCCATCATCACGCCGTCGGCGGCATGGGATGCGGCGGGCACTATCGCCGCCGTCCCCAGCAGCGCCGTCATCAGACCGAAACGCCGGATTGTCTTCGAAGATGCAAAGCGAACCATGTGAAGCCACCCCTGTTGTAATGGCAGCGACACGCACACCATCGCCCGCTCTCCAAGGCACAAAGAAGAGCGTGCGCCGGCCCTAAGGCCGCCGTTATGGCTTATGGTGACGTGAGTTCGCTGCCGTCCCGCCGGGTTCCAGGATTAGCGAGACGCGATGACATCGACGTGACATCGATCGTGAAAATTCGGCCACCCGCGCGGCGCGCGGCAAAAATCGCGCCGACAAATCGGTGCTTAGATGTTCGCGCCGTGCGAACTATACAAATTCCCAATCTCGGTGCGGCAAGGATGCATTGCCGACAAAATCGCTACAGCATGCGTGCGTCTCATTTCATGGAGAAGTAAACTTGCGCGCCACTGCCGCCACACTCGCTTTCGGCCTGATGCTCTGCGCTTCCGCAGCCGTCGCGGAAACGCCCACCCTCTACAAGCCTGCGGGGACCGTGACGCTCGGCGCGCCGGAACGCTGGGACTACATCGTCTTCGATCCCAATGCCGATCGCATCTATGTCGCGCATGGCGACCGCGTCAGCGTCGTCGACGGCAAGACCCTCAAGCCGGCAGGCGTCGTTGCCGTGCCCGGCGTGACGCATGGCATCGGCGTATCGACCGCGACGGGTACGGGCTATACCGACGACAGCGAGGCCGGCGTCGCCATCCCGTTCGACCTGGCGACGCTCAAGCCCGGCACGCCGATCAAGACGGCGCCCGATGCCGACGGCATCGTTCTGGACCCCGCATCCGGCCATCTGCTGGTCATCAACGGCGACAGCGGTTCGATTTCCGCGATCGACGTCCACAGCAACAAAGTGCTCGCGACCATTCCGGGCGGCGGCGGCCTCGAATTCGGCGTCGTGGACGGCAAGGGCGCGTTTTTCGTCGACGGGGCCGAACACAATGAGCTCCTGCGCGTCAACACGACGACCAACGCGATCGAGGCGCACTGGCCGCTGCAAGGCTGCGAGAAGCCCCACGGCATCGCGCTCGATGGCGAGACGCGGCGGCTCTTCGTCTCCTGCGCCAATGCGGCGCTCGTGGTCGTCGACGCAGACAGCGGCAAGCAGCTGGCCTCGTTCCCTATCGGCAAGTTCAACGACGGTGCCGCCTTCGATCCGGTGCACAAGCGCATTCTCGCGTCCAACGGCGACGGCACGCTGAGCGTCATTCAGGAGAAGGACGCCAACAGCTTTGTCGCGCTCGGCACCTTCGCGACGCCGCTCAGCGCGCGCACCATCGCCATCGACGAGAAAAGCGGCCGCGTCTTTCTCGCCGCCGCCGATATCGCCAAGATCGAACCGCCGGCGAAGCCCGGCGGCCGTCCGAAGGTGACGTTCGTGGCCGGCTCGCTCAAGCTCATCGTGCTGGATCCCGTCTGAAGAGACGCCGCGCGAACGGGAGATTGCGCGGCGCCTGCGCTTCGATGACGGCGAGGACGCGCGTCCACAGCGCCGCGCCATCATCGTCACCGTGGGCCGCAAGCTTTTCGATCCGGGCGCGCGCGTGCCAGGCGGCCTGCGAACCGAACTCCGCGATCCAGCGGCGCGCCAGTTCTTCCGCAGACGGCTCGCTCATGCCCGTGGCTCCTCGGCCATTGCGAAAGCTTAGAGAGAGCGCGATGAGGAGCGCGCGGCAAAAGCCGGCACTATACCAAGAATCAATGTCGGAACGCGGCGCCGATGGCGCATGGTGCGTCACGACGCTGCCCGTGCGTTCTACAGGCCGCCTTTGGGGAGCAAGCCTTTGCGGATGGTCGGAACCCCTCTCAGTCTGGGTCTGCTTGGCTTGCTCCTGTCGCTACCGACGCCGGCGATGGCGAAGAGCACAAAGAGCATCGAGACGGCCGGAACCGCTATCGCGATCGCCCTGCCCATCGCCGCCGGCGGCATCTCGCTGCTTCACAACAAGGATTGGGACGGAATCTACGAGCTCGGCGCCTCGACCGCGCTCACCGTCGGCACGGCGCTGATCCTCAAACAAATCGTCCACGAACGGCGCCCGGATCATTCCGATTTCCAATCCTTTCCCAGCGACACGGCAGCGGTTGCCTATTCCTCGGCGGATTATCTGTGGGACCGCTATGGCTGGCGCTATGGCGTACCGGCCTATGCGGCGGCCATGTTCGTCGGCTATTCGCGCGTCAACGCCAAGAAGCACCACTGGTACGACGTCGCGGCGAGCGGCGCGATCGCCTTTGTCGCCAACTACGCCATCGTGACGCGCTATCACGAGAACAAGCGTTACAGCCTCTATGCCAGCGCCGACGGCGACTCCATCGGGCTGCATTTCGAGGCCCATTTCTGAGCGTGGTACGCCGCCGGGAGGAGCACTGCGCGACTATAAAACTTCCCAATCTGCCGATTTTGCGCGCTGCAAGCGGCCCTGGGCGGATATGGTCTGGATACCCGCGCGCCGCTTATGATCTCCACGATGACGCCTCTTGCCCGACCCATTGCTGCATTCGTGCTATCAGCTGGCCTTCTGAGCGCCTGCACCGTCTATCATCCGCTTCCGCTGCCCGAGGCCCCGAACTTCAAGCCGATCGCCGTTGACCATCCGCTCACGATGACGGAGGTCGCCGCGCTCGCGGTGGCGCGCAATCCCGACCTTGTCGCCTCGCGCCGCAAGGCCGCCGTCGCCGAGGCGCAAAGCTTCGCGGCAGGGCTGCTTCCCGATCCGCAGTTGACCGCGAGCGCCGATCTGCCGACCGCGCCGCCCGGACTTGCGACGGCCTATGCCTTCGGACTCTCGGAGGATTTGCAAGCCCTCCTCACCCATCCTGCCAAGGCGGCGGCCGCCGAAGCCGCGGCGGATCAGGCAAAGCTCGCCGCGCTTTGGGACGAGTGGCAGACCATCGAGAAGGCCTGCACGCTCTATGTGCAGCGCGTGCTTGCCGACCGCAAACGCGTTTTGCTCCTCGCCGCCGCCGACCGCCTCAGCGCGCAGTCGCAACGCGCGTCGCGGGCTCTTGCCAACCGCGATGTGACGCTCGATCAGGCAGGTGCCGATCTAGCGGCTGCGCTCGATGCCGAGAGCCTCGCCAACGTGGCAAGCCGCGACGCGCTTACGGCGGACAGCGGCCTTAAGGCCCTTATCGACGCGCCGCCGGACGCGGTTCTCAATTTGGGCGACCTGGCGCCGCCGCTGCTCTATACGCGCGACGAGCTGCGCGAAGCGCTCACGCGCCTCGACAAGGTGCGGCCTGACCTGCTTGCGTTGAAGGCGGGGTATCGCAGCCAGGAGGAAAACGTCTGGGTCGCGGTGCTGTCGCAGTTTCCGACGATGAGCCTGGGCCCGACCCGCGCCACCGACACGAGCAATGTGCATACCACCGGCCTGGCGCTCACGCTCAATCTTCCGATCTTCAATGGCGCGCGGGGCGAGATCCGCATCCAGAGCGCGACGCGGGCGCAGCTGCACGCCGAATACCAGGCGCGCCTCGACCAGACGGCCGCCGATGCCTGGCGGCTCTGGAACGAGATCGAGCTTCTCGAGGCGCAACTCGCGGCCCTGGAGGCGAAGCTTCCCGCCTTTCGCCGCATGGCGGAGGTGGCGCAAAAGGCGCACGCCAACCGCGATATCGCGCCGGCTACCTATCTGGCGATGCAAACCACGCTTACGGCGCGGGAGAGCGAGCTGCTCGATCTGCGTTCGGCGCTCTGGCTCGACGCCATCGCGCTCCACACCCTTCTCGGCACGCCTTACGTGATGCCGCCCAATCGCGGAGGCGCGTGATGCGGCGGCTTCTTTCTCTTTGTCTCGCGCTGTCGATGACGTCACCCGCGCTTGGCGAACCGAGCACGCGCGTGACGCTCGCCATCGCGCAGCGCGGCACGCTCGCGCCCGAGGTCACGGCCTATGGCTCGGTCGCGGCCGACCCCAACCGTCAGGTCGCCGTCGTCGCCGGCCGCGAAGCGCGCGTCGCCGAGGTCTTCGTGCATCTAGGCCAAGTGGTGCAAAAGGGCCAGCGGCTGGTTACGCTCGTCAATTCTCCCAATTCTCAAACCCAGCTGGCGCAGGCGCAGTCGGCACTCGCCTTCGCGCGCCAGGATCTCGCGCAGAACCGGCGGCTCTTCGCCGAGCAATTGGCGACGCGCAGCCAGCTCGCCGCCGCCGAGCGCGCCTATCGCGATGCTCTCGCCGCCGCCGGCGCTCAGGGCGCGATGGGCGCGACTGAGACGGGACCGCTGGCCGCGCCGGTCGACGGCGTGGTGACGACCCTTCCGGGCGGGCGCGGCGACATGGTGGCGGCCGGCGCGCCGGTCGTCACGATCGCCAGTCACGCCGGGCTCGTCGTCAATCTGGGGATCGAGCCGCGCGATGCGGCGCGGACGCGGGCCGGAGGCGCCGCGTGGATCGAGGATCCGTCCGATCATTCCCTCGTGGCGACGCAGCTGATCTCGGTCGGCTCCATGATCGATCCGCAGAGCCGCGTCGTGAACGCCGTCGCCCGCGCCGGCGGCACGCTCGTGAACCATCTCTTCGTCGGCATGACGGTCAAGGCACGCCTTCGCCTGGACGAGCAGCCGGGGATCGTCATTCCGCGCGGCGCGCTGATGTCCGATGCCGGCGGCACCTTCGTTTGGGTCGTCGCAAACAATGTCGCGCATCGCCGCGCCGTGACCGTCGCCGTCGAAACCGGCCGCGAGGCGCTTGTCACCGCGGGACTCGCGGCCCGCGAACAGGTCGCGAGCGAAGGCGCAGCCGGTGTCAGCGATGGCGGCCAGGTCAGGACGCGCTGACATGGATGCCATCACCTGGATCGCGGGCCATCGGCGCTCCATCCTGTTTCTGCTGGCCGTCGGGCTTCTGGCCGGCATCGTCTCCGCATTTTCCCTGCCGGTCGCGCTGTTCCCGGATGTGAGCTTCCCGCGCATCGCCATCTCGCTCGATGCCGGCGACCAGCCGGTCGAGACCACGGCGGCGGCGGTGACGCTGCCGGTCGAGCGGACGCTCAAATCGATCGCCGGCGTCACCAGCATCCGCTCGACCACGAGCCGCGGCAGCGCCGAGGTCTCGCTGATGTTCCCCTGGGGGGCGAACATGGATCAGGCGGCGTTGCAGGTGCAGGCCGCCGTGGCGCGCATCCTGCCGCAGTTGCCGGCGGGCACGAGTTTCGACGTCCGGCGCATGAATCCGACCGTATTCCCGGTGATCGCCTATAGCCTGACCTCGGACTCGGTCGATCAGGCGCGGCTGTGGGAAATCGCCGAGTTCGAGCTGGCGCCGGTCCTGTCGTCCATTGCCGGCGTGACCTCGGTCAGCGTCCAAGGCGGCGCGGTGCGTGAGTTCCGGGTCGAGCCCGATCTCGCCCTGGTCGCCGGCGCCGGCCTCTCAGTCGAAGACCTCGTCAAGGCGCTGACCAATGGCAATGTGCTCAAAGTGGTCGGCCGCCTCGAAGACCGTCACAAACTGCTGCTCGCGACGACCGACACGCGGGCGCGGAACGCCGACGATCTGGGCAAGATCATCGTCAAGGCGTCCCCCGCCGGCGTCATCCGGCTGGCGGACGTCGCCAGGGTCTTCGACGCGGTCCAGCCGCAGACCGCGATCGTCACGGCGGACGGAAAGCCCGCGGTCCTTCTCCAGGTCTACCAGCAGCCGAGCGGCAACACCGTCGACATCGACGGCAACGTCAAGGCGACGCTTGGCAGTTTGGAACCACGGCTGCCGGCCGGAATTTCGATCAAGAACTGGTACGACCAGAGCGCCCTGATCACGGCCTCGGCTCTCAGCGTCGCCGAGGCGATCCTGATCGGCGTCATCCTGGCGGGCGCCGTGCTTTTCTTCTTCCTGCGCGATCTGAAGATCACCGCGATCGTGCTGATCGTGGTGCCCGCCGTCCTCGGCATCACCGTGCTGGTACTGCGCCAGACCTCCATGAGCTTCAACATCATGACGCTCGGCGGCATGGCGGCGGCGATCGGCCTGATCGTCGACGACGCCATCGTCATGATCGAACAGATCGTCCGGCATTTGCGCCCGGGAACCGAGCGCCAGGCCTCGCTGCGCCAGGCGGCGGCGGAATTCCTCAAGCCGCTTGCCGGTTCCTCACTCGCCACCATCGTCATCTTCGTGCCGCTCGCCTTTCTCGACGGCGTCACGGGCGCTTTCTTTCGGGCCCTGTCGCTGACCATGGCGAGCGCGCTCATCGTCTCGTTCGCCATCGCGTGGATCGTGGTCCCGCTGCTCGCCGGATTCTTCGCAAAGCAAGGCGAAAGCGCCGCGCAGCATGGCGTGGCCGACCGCGGCGTCCGGCTTTATCGCGCGGCGGACCGGCGGCTTGAGACCACGCCGCTCATCGCGCCCTTGGCTTGTCTGCTGCTGGTGGCGCTGGGCGGATTTGCCTACACCCAGGTCGGCACCGGCTTCATGCCGTCGATCGACGAGGGCGGCTTCGTGCTCGACTATGTCGCGCCGCCCGGCACGGCACTGAAGGACAGCGACGCGATGCTGCGCCAGGTCGAGGACATCCTGAGAGCCACGCCGGAAGTCGATACCTTCAGCCGCCGCACCGGTCTTCAGCTCGGCGGCGGTCTGACCGAACCGAACACCGGCGATTTCTTCGTGCGGCTGAAGCCCCTGCCCCGCCGCGCCGTCGAAGACGTCATGGCCGGCGTGCACCAGCAGGTCGAGGACCAGGTCCCCGGCCTGCAGGTCGAGCTGCTCCAGCTGATGGAAGATCTGATCGGCGATCTGACCTCGGTGCCGCAGCCGATCGAGATCAAGATCTTCGGCGACGATCCGGCGCAGGTGCGCGCGCTTGCCCCCAAAGTCGCCGATCTGATCGGCAAAATCGACGGCGTGACCGAGATCAACAACGGCGTCGTGCCCGCCGGCGACGGGCTCGACATCCGGATCGATCCGGCGCGCGCCGGCATCGAAGGCGTCGATCCGGCAAGCGCCGCCGGCCAGCTCGAAACCTATCTGGCGGGACAGGTCGCGACGACCGTACAGCAAGGCACGCGCACGGTCGGCGTCCGCGTCTGGCTGGCGCAGGCGGATCGCGCCACGATGCAGGATGTCGGCAATCTTCTGGTGATCGCGCCGGACGGGCACAAGGTCGCGCTCAACCGGATCGCCGACATCCGCATAACGAACGGCGAGCCCGAGCTGGCGCGCGACAATCTCAAGAACATGGTCGCGGTGACGGCGCGCATCGAAGGGCGCGACCTCGGCGGCACGGTGAGCGACGTCCAGAAGGCGCTCGACGGCAGCGGCTTGTTCTCGGGCACCGCCTACTACGAGCTCGGCGGCCTCTATGCCGAGCAGCAAGCGGCTTTCCGCGGTCTGCTGATCGTCATCATTGCCGCTTTCCTGCTGGTCTTCGTTCTTCTGCTTTTTCTCTACGAGCGTTTCGACTTCGCGCTCGCCATCGTGGCGATGCCGCTGCTGGCGATGGCCGCGGTCTTCATCGGCCTGTGGCTGACGGCCACCGAACTCAACATCACCGCCATGATGGGCATGACCATGGTGGTCGGGATCGTGACCGAGGTCGCGATCTTCTATTTCTCCGAGTTCGAGCTTCTGCTGTCGCAAGGCGTCGCGCCGCAGGTGGCACGGCACGACGCGGCGGCGAACCGCTTCCGCCCGATTGCCATGACGACGCTTGCCGCGATCCTGGCGCTGTTGCCGCTCGCGTTCGGGCTCGGCGAGGGCTCCGCCATGCAGCAGCCGCTCGCCATCGCCATCATCTCGGGCCTGCTCGTGCAATTGCCGCTGGTACTGCTGGTGATGCCAAGGCTGGCGCATTTCCTGGAGCGGTCACAGACCGCCTTGCTGCAGGGCGCAGGGCGCGGGCGCTAACCTGCCGGTCCGCCGAAGCGGGCGCGCCAAGCCGCGCAGTCGCGGCGGGTGGCGTCATAGACCTTTGCCTGCATGTCTTCGCCGAAGCCTTGCGCCTCCACGTCGAGCGCGCGTTCGCGGGCGACCGCGTCGCAGCTGTCCACGCCCGCCGGCCCGGCAACGGACCCGGCCCTTGAGCCATCGCCGGCACCTTCCTCGAGACCCAGCAGCGGTGCGATGTCGCTGTGATAGTAGCGGGTCGCGAAACCGCTCTGCGGCAGCGAGACATTCGCACATCCGAACAGGAAGAAAACCGGAAGTAGAAGAACGCCGATCCGGACTGGGCTCATGGCGCGACGCTGGCATGGCGTCTTGGCGGCAGCAATCGGACACCGCCGAATATACCAAGAATCAATGTGCCGCTCAGGAGCCCTCCACGCATGCTGGCCGCGCGGAATCGGGACCACCGGATTGCACGCTTCACCAAGGTTCGCCTACACGCTCGATCGCCTTGCGGCGCTGCCGCTGGTCGTCTTCCTGACATTCGCCGGTTTCGGGCTGCTGCACGATTTGCGTGTTCAAATCGGAGAATTCCGAAGCCATCCGACGCCGCTGCTGGCGATCGAGGTTCTCTGCTCGGTATCGCTCATGGTCTTTGTCGCACAGCAGGCACTCCTGTGCCTGATCCGCGCTCTGCCCGTGGCGCGGGCGGACGGCGTTCTGCCGCGGGTCACCGCCTTGGCGAGTGTGGTTTGCGGGATGCTGCTGCTTCTGGTTGGGAGAGAACCGTTGGGCGCCGCGCGCGGCATCCTGTCGTTTTCCCTGTCGCTGATGGGCTCGTTGGGCGCAAGCGCGACCTTGTTCTGGCTGGGGCGCTCCTTCGCGATCTTTCCGCAGGCACGCCGGCTCGTCACCACCGGGCCTTATCGCATCGTACGGCACCCGCTCTATCTCATGGAGAATGTCGGTTTCCTGGGCACCAGCCTGCAGTTTCGCCAGCCTTGGGGCATCCTCGTATTCGTACTGTCCCTTGCCGTCCAATTGGTCCGCATGGAATACGAAGAAGACGTGTTGCTGCGCGCGTTTCCCGACTACGCCGCCTATCGCGCCAGAACCTGGCGCCTCGTGCCGTTGCTCTACTGATGCCGGAGACGCCCGGCATTGCCATCAAATCGACGGCCAGCAACGAGGCACGCAGCTGTTGCAACGACCGTGAAACGAACCATTTCGTAGACGTCGAGCAGCGTGCGAATCTAACAACGATTACATGTTCGCCGGTGCCAACCAAATAAGTGAAGAAATTGATTGGTCTACGTCAAAACGAAGCGGACGCTTCGCAAAGGCTCGAAGGACTTTGCTTGACAGCTTCACTTGGTGGGAAAAGGGTGACTATGCGGGGTGTCGACATCCCATGAGGGGATTTTCGAGCCCGCTGGGGGAAATCGATGTCGATCATTCGCACAATGCGCAACCTTGCGTTCGGCCTGCTCGCCACCGCTTCCATGGCTTCGGCGTTGAATGCGGCACCCTTGACACAGTGCGGCATTTTGCAAGGCAAGCATTACCTGATCGAGATCGAAGGACCGAACCTCAGCGCCGGCGTCTTCTATTTCGGCGTCGGCAATGCACCTGGCGTGCAATATACCTTCTGGGCCAATCGCGTTCCGTACGCCGCCATCAACGGAGACAGCCGGCCGTTCACCGTTCAAAACGACCCGGGCAGGACCGATCTTTCGTTCCGTGGACCGTATTGCGGCGTCACCACCACGAACAATCCGCCCAAGCCCGGCGACGATGCCTACTTCTCGTTCCAGACTGCGCCGGCAGATATGGCAGCGGTGTTGAACGGGACGAAGGTGCCCGTGATGCGCTTCGGCAACAGCCAGTTTTCGGGATTGGCAGCGCGCGTATATCTGCTTCCGACGCCGTGGGTGCCGACCAAGTAACAGACGGCAGCGGGGCTCCCGGCTCCCTGCACCATCTCTCGTATAGTTGTCTTGCACCATCTTTGTGACAAGGCGCGCCATGGATCGTGCGGACGAATGCCGTTGGCATGACGTCGTGGCTGCGTGCGCGGTCAACAGTCGGGCTCCGCGTCGATATCGCTGTCTCACCCGCCGACGATCATCGGCGCGGACCTTGTGGTCCGTGACACCGTGCGGTCGTCAGGCGCGGTTGTTGACGCCGAAGATGCAGCGTTGGCGGCGCTGCATCTTCCTGCCCGCCCGCCTCAGTCCGGATGCGACCCTTCGGGGCCGTTCTCGAGCACCTTGCCGGTGATCGCGTCGATGCCGACCTCATAGGTCGTCCGGCCGCTTCTGATGTCGAAGGAATAGCGCAGCCCACCCCGTTCGCGCTCCAACTCGGCGTCCGTCACCTTTCCGGGCCGCGCCTTCAGCGCGAGGACGCGCGCCTGCCGCATCGTGACCTTGGCGTCCTTCGCCAGATGTTCGCCGGTGTAGGCGAGCACGGCGCCCGCGCTCCCAACGAAAACAGCGCCTGCCAGAAACGTCGCAATCATCGTCTTGTTCATGTCGAACCTCATACTGGGACATCCCCGCACAGAGGTTCTGCATCAGCGCACATGACCGCCAATTGTCCGCGTCTATACCGTTTGGTCGTCGGACGGGAACTCCAGCGAAACCTTGAGCCCCGGCTGGTTGTCGGACAGCTTGATCGACGCCCCATGCAGGCTTGCGATCGCGGCGCTCAGGCTGAGGCCAAGACCGGTTCCTTCGGTCGTCCGGCTGCGCTCGAGACGGAAAAACCGCTGAAACACTTTTTCTTGCATGTCGGCGGGAATGCCCGGGCCGTCGTCGGCGATGTCCACCTTCACGCGCTTGGCCTCGACGGAGACCGACAGCGCAATTTGCGCGCCCGGCGGGCAGTGGCGCAGCGCGTTCTCGAGCAGGTTCGAAAACAATTGGGGCAGAAGTTCCCGGTCTCCCCGGATCTTGACGCCCTCCGGTATCGCCGCGGCGATGTGCTGACTGCGTTCTTCCGCCACCGACTCATAGGTATCGGCCATGTCCCTCAGCATCGCCGTCAGGTCGATCGTCGCGAACGCCGTCGCTCTGGTATGGGCTTCGATCTGCGCGATCCGCAGCAGGCCCGCGAAGGTGTCGAGGATCGAATCGACGTCCGCGATCGACTGATCGAGCGCGCGATGCAGATCGTCGACCGCGCCGCCGGCGCGCGCCAGTTCGAGCCTCTGGCGCAGGCGCGAAAGCGGCGTCCGCAAATCGTGCGCGATGTCGGTCGAGACTTCGCGCAATCCCGTCATCAGGCTCTCGATCCGGTTGAGCATCGCATTGAGGCTCTCGGCCAGATGATCGAATTCGTCGTTGGTGTTGCGCAGCGGGATGCGGCGGCCAAGATCGCCCGCGACGATATCGCGGCTTGTCTGGCTGATCGCTTCGACATGCCGCAGCAGACCGGCGCTCATGACGCCGCCGCTGACCAGCGCGAGGAAGATCGTGCCCAGCAGGCCGACCACGAAAGCGCGCGCGATCATCTCGCGCATTTCGTCGAGCTCGTTGGCGTCGAGGCCGACGAACAGATAGCCGCCCTGCGGCGCGGCGACGCCGAGCCCCCGCACCTCATGCCCGGTGCCGTTGAAGCTGCCGCCGTCTTCCTTGGCCGGCCAGCGGCGCGGCCCCAGCACGGGCGCGAGCGGTGCAATGTTGCCGGCGAGCTTCTGGCCCTTGCTGCCGAGCAGGAGGTAATAGACGCCTTGCGGCGTGTTGGCCGAGTAGGTGGCGACGGTCTGCTGCAGATCGGCAAGCGTCTCGCCATGCGTCGCGGTGCGGACTTCCGCGACCTCGCTGGCGACGGTCTGATCGATCTGGTCGGCGATGAAGCCGGTGCCGAACCGATACATCGCGCCGAACAGGATCAGCACCGAAGCGCAGAACAGCCCCGCATAGAGCAAGGTCATGCGGAAACTGGTGGTGCGGAGAAATCTAGGCAGCGGCATGTAGCGAGTAGCCGGCGCCGCGCACGGTGTGGATGAGTTCGCCGGCCCCTTCGCGATTGATCTTGGAGCGCAAGCGGCTGATATGCGTCTCGACGATGTTGGTGCGCGGATCGAAGTGGAAATCCCAGACGCTCTCGAGCAGCATCGTCCGGGTGACGACTTCTCCGGCATGGCGCATGAGATATTCGAGCAGCTTGAACTCCCGAGGCTGAAGCAGCACCGGCTTGCCGCCGCGGCGCACCGTGCGCTTGAGCAGGTCGAGTTCGAGATCGCCGGCGCGCAAAACGGTATCCATCTTCACGTCGCGGGGACGGCGGCCAAGGGCGTTCACGCGCGCGACCAGTTCGGCAAAGGCGAAAGGCTTGGTCAGATAGTCGTCGGCGCCGGCTTCGAGGCCGCTGACGCGGTCGCCGACGCCGCCCAGCGTGGTGAGAAAGAGGACGGGCGCCTTGTTTCCTTCCGCGCGGAGCGTCCGCACGACGCTGAGCCCGTCGATCCCCGGCAGCATGCGGTCGACGATGAGAAGGTCCCAATCCTCGTCCGCCGCGCGAAGCAGGCCGTTGCGCCCGTCGTTGGCGACGCAGAGATTATGGCCCGCTTCCTTCAGTCCGCGGGCGACATATTCTCCGGTTTCCTTGTCGTCTTCGATAAGGAGGATTTTCACAGGGGGCGCTCCGACGGCCACTTGGCGCGGAAGCGTCGCCGGCGTCAAGTTGGGATTCCCCAATCCCATCTTGCGGGATTTTGGCGCGTTTCGCCCGCAGGAAACACGGGTTTGGGCCACACTGGCAGCACGTCTTCCCAAGCTCGGCCCGCCGGACATGGCGATCGCGCCGGCGGGCGAAGCTTGGGTTCGGCGGCTAAGCCAAAACGTCGACCGCCGACTTGGACACCGGGACCGCGGCGTCCTTGCCGGTCCGCGCTTCCTGATTGCGCACGGCGACGGACTCGGTCCGCTCGTCGTCGGTCTTGGCCTGCGGCGTCGCCGGTACCTGATATTGCGGCATCGCGTGCCCGATGGATGAAATCGACATGGCAAAACTCCGTTATGCGTGTCGCCATACGGTGGCAGCCGGCGATGAACGATGTCTTGGCGTTTATGGTGAAGGACCGGTTGCCTGGATACGGCTTGCGGCCACACGCCTGGATTCCGGCGGCGGATTTCCAACATTGGGAAAATGTATATTCGTCTTCGCGCCGCCGGCACTCGAACCGGTCTCAGTGCCGAGCCGACACAGAGGAGCGCCCTAGCGGTGGGCGCTTCGAATCGTCAGCGGCGAAGTACGCAGCGTGCGTTGAAACACGCGGCGCATGACATCGGCGCCGCCGAAGCCGCATGACCGCGCGATCTGCTCCAGGCTGCGGGAGGTCGTTTGCAGTTGCCGGGACGCGGCTTCGACCCGCGCGCGCAGCACGAAGCGCGCCGGCGTCATGCCGACCTCGCGCGCGAAACGGCGCTCGAAGGTGCGCACCGCCATCCCCGCCCGGTCGGCAAGGACCTCGACGGGGAGTTTCTTCGCGACATTCGCCGTGACCCAGACCAGCAATTCCCGGATCGCATCGGTCTCGGTCGCCTGCGATGCGAGCGGCGCGCTCAACTGGCTTTGCCCCGACGGGCGCCTCAGGAACAGCACGAATTCCCGCGCGATCTCCGCGGCGAGCGCGGCGCCGCGATCCATTTGCACCCAGCCGAGCGCCAAGTCGATTCCCGCCGATATGCCCGCCGATGTGAAGATGTTTCCGTCCTGCACCCAGATCGGTTCGGATTCGATCCGGACATTGGGATAGAGGCGCGCCATCTCCTCGCCGAAGCGCCAATGGGCCGTGGCGCGGCGCCCGTCGAGCAGTCCTGCCTGCGCGAGAAGGAAGGCGCTGACGCAAACGGCGCCGAGGCGGCGAGCCTTGGGCGCCGCCTGCCGCAGCCAAGCCGACAGGTCGCGGTCTCGCCGCTTGCGGTTGGCGAGCCCGCACACAAGCAGGATGGAGTCATAGGGCGGCTTCACGTCGCAAAGCCGTCCCTGCGCCGCGAACGCCAGCAATCCACCTTCGCCGTCGACCTTGAGGTCCTTGCCGGACGTGACGATGGCGACGTCATAGACACGCTCGCCCGCGAGCCGATTGGCAGCGCTGAACACTTGCGCCGGGCCCACGAGATCGAACTCGTCGACCGGCGGCACCGTCACGATGACGATACGGCGAACCTCGCGCAGGCTCTTTCGTTTCATGGGGGCTCAGTACGCGCCGGGACCAATTCTGGCAACAGCCTTCACATCTGGCGGAAATCGTCGGCACTTCGCCGCGACCGGTCGGGTGCGGAACGGCCACGATGCGGCAACGAAATTGGAGCATGCCGGAATGGACAATGCGCGGGTGGTGCTGGTCACGGGTGCCGGGAGAGGCATTGGGCGCGCGATTGCCGAGGCGCTTGCCAAGGAGGGCGTGCGGGTCGGGCTGTTGGCGCGAACCGCGTCTGAGATCGACGAGACGGCGCGCGCCATCAAACAAGCCGGCGGCGCCGCCGCGGCGATCGCCGCGGATGTTTCGATCAAGCAAAACGTGGCTGGCGCCGTCGCCCGCATCGAGGAAGAACTCGGCGCCATCGATGGGCTCGTCAACAATGCCGGCATACTCGGTCCCATCGCTCCGTTCTGGGAGTCCTCGGTGTCGGCGTGGCGCCAGGTGATCGATGTCGACCTGATCGGTCCAGCGATTTGCGCGCATGCCGTGATCCCCGGGATGATCGCGCGGCGCCGCGGCTGCATCGTTAACGTCGTCACCGGGATCATTCCGACGCCCTATTTTTCAGCCTATGGCGCAGCGAAGACCGGCCTCGTGAGGCTGTCGGAGACCTTGGCGCTGGAGCTGAAGCCCTACGGCATCTCCGTCTTTGCCTTGGGTCCGGGTACAACGCGTACGGCGATGTCGACGCACTCCATGGAGTCCGCGGAAGGCCGCCGCTGGATTCCGGACTTCGCGAAAATCTTCACGGAGGGCCGCGATCTTCCCATGGAGCGGCCGGTCAATCTCGCGCTCGAGCTTCTGTCGGGCCGCCATGACCTGCTGTCGGGCCTGGTGCTGACGCCCTATGACGACCTTGCCGCGATCGCCGCCCACGCCGCGGAGCACCCGGCCCACACGCTCTACAAACTTCGGATTCGTGAAGTGCCGTCCGCCGGGAGCACCCGTTGAGCGCGATGCCTGCCGACCTGCGCTATCGGAGCCTTCTTGCGAGCTGCGCTTCGACGCCGCAAGGAATTCCCAAGCTTTTTTCAAGCCGGTCCAAAACACTTTCGCCCAGTCGCTGGACAGATTGCTTCTCACGCGCGGCGGCCGCGCAAAAGGGAGCATGATATGAGAGCGATTTGGCGGGTCTTGGGCTTGGCCGGGTTCGTGGCGGCGGTGCTGCTAGCGACCTTGTTGCCGCAAGGCATATGGACGGCCGCGCTGGTCGCGAACCTTCGAACCGGCATCGCAACTCCCTGGTGCGTCCCTGCCGCGCTCGGCCTCCTCTGGCTTGGCTGGCGCTTTGCCGGCGGGCAGTGGCCTTGGCGATCCGAGGCGCGGCGGACTTACCGCAGAGCCAACGCGGTCCAGCTTCCCGTGATGGCATGGGCTCTGCTTGCCAACATCTTTGCCATAGCGGCGCTCGCGGCCCTTTGGATACTCCTGCGAGAACTGGTGGCAGTGCCGGGAAATCCGTCGCCCGATTTCTCGGCCTATCCTGTGCCGGTCACCGCGGCGATCCTCAGCTGCGCTGGCCTTATCGGCGGGGTCACCGAAGAAGTGGGGCTGCGAGGGTATCTGCAGCAGCGCTTGGAGCGGCGTCTTCCCTGGCCGCTGGCGATCGCGTTGACCGCTTTGGTCGCGGCGCCCGCCCATGCGGCGACGCAAGGCTTCGTCTGGCCGACGATGCTGTTCTACCTCTTCGCGGATGCGACCTATGGCGTGACGGCCACTCTCACCAAGTCGGTCATTCCCGGCATCGTCGCCCACGCACTCGGCCTGATCGCGTTCTTTGCATTCGTTTGGCCGTACGACCACGCCCGGCGTGTTGTGTCGCTCGCCTCGGCAGGTTCCGATTTCTGGGGCCTCGCGGCAGCCATGCTGGTGCTTGCGGGTCTGGCGATCTGGGCGTTCGCCCGGCTGGCGAAAGTGGCGCACAGCGACGCGTCGCGCCATGCCATCGCGACGGGCGCGGCCTATGGCTCGCACCTGACGGGCTTCGGCCACCAGGCGGTCCGCTCATGATGCACCTTCACTTAAGCCCGGATACGCCGGCATGGCTCGGCATCGCCGCGGCCGGCGCCCTGGTTGCCCACATCACCGCCGGCGGCCTCGCCTTGGCGTCCGGCGCGACGGCCGTGCTGGCGCGCAAAGGCGACACCCTTCACCGGCGCGCGGGAAGCGTGTTCGTCGCCGCGATGATGATTACGGCGACGGCGGCGATTTTCATGGCCGCGATCATCCCGCAACACGCCAATCTCGCGACCGGCATTCTGACCTTCTATCTCGTCGTGAGCGGATGGTTGACGGCTGCCCAGAAAGACGGCGCCGCCGGATTCTTCAACTATGCCGGCTTGCTGGCCGTGCTCGCCGCGGGTGTCCTGTTCGCGGCGTTCGGCGTCGAAGCGTCGCGAGCACCGCACGCCCTGCTCGACGGCTATCCGGCCATGGCCTACTACATCGTCTCCGCTTTTGGTTTGGTAGCCAGCGGCCTCGACCTCAGCGTCATCGTTCGCGGCGGTCTAATCGGCCCGGCACGCATCCGGCGGCATATGTGGCGCATGTGCCTGGCCCTGTTCTTCGCCACGGGCTCTTTCTTCCTCGGCCAGCAGCAGGTGCTTCCCGCCGTCCTGCGCGGCTCGCCGTACCTGTTCATCCCGGCGCTGGCGCCACTGGCCGTCATGGCGTTCTGGGGATTTCGCCTTTCCCGGAAATCGAAATTCGGGCGCGCGATTCCGTATCCCGACATGCGCGATCCCGCGGTGAAGGAGCAGCCAAGCGCATGACGACGATCTCACTGCTCGATCTGTTGCTCCCCAAGCAGCTCGACAACGCCTATCGCGGATGGCGGATCGCGGTGTGGTTCCTGGCGCCGATCGCGCTGTTCAAGACGATCGTCGCGCTCAACTCCATTTTCTTCACGCGCCTGGTCGCGACGACCGCCGACGGCATACCCCTCGACCGCTTCGATTCTGCGTGCGCCTCCAATGTGATCGCGTTGTTCGCGCTTTTGGGATTTCATCTGCTGTTGCCGATGCTGCTCGGCATCGTCGCGCTCTTCCGATACAGAGCCGCGATCCCGCTGTTCTACCTGATGCTGCTTCTCGAACAGCTCGGCAACAAGGCGCTGCAATGGGTTTACCCGACGCTCGGCTCCGGCGCCGCCAGTGCCCAGACCGGATCGAATATCGTCCGCGGCGTGCTGATCCTGACGGTCATTGGGTTTGCGTTCTCGCTGGCGCCCAGACCCGTCGTGAAGAATTTCCCGCGTAGCTCTTGATCAAGGAGATCTCAATGTCGAAGTCCGGCGCAGATTCACCGCCTCACATCAATCGGCGCAGAATCGTCGAAGCAGGTGTGCTGTTCGGCGCGTTCACAGGCGCCGCAGCCGCGGCACCGCCTCCGCCGCTGTCACCCATGGCGCGGATCGCCGCCAAGCCGGCGAATTGGGCGCGCACGCACCTGCATCAGGACGAGACCTTCAACGCGACACCGGCGCGCGTCTATCAAGCCCTTTTGAGCAGTGCGCAATTCGCCGCCTTCAGCCACGAGCCGGCCACGATCGATCCGGCGCCGGGAGGCACGTTCTCGCTGTTTGCCGGACGGGTCGTGGGCCGCAATATCGAGCTCGTCCCCAATCAGCGGATCGTCCAGGCCTGGCGCGTGATCGCAGATTGGCCGCCCGGCGTGTATTCGCTGGTTCGGATGGAGCTGACCCCCAAAGATTCGGGTACTGCGCTTTCGCTGGATCATACCGGCTTCCGGGAAGGCGATTTCGATCATCTGAATGCCGGCTGGGCGCCGCACTACTGGGACCCGATGCGGAAATATTTCGACTGGAGCAATAGCGGTTCCGCGCGCCGCTGATCGGCGTCGATCAACATCTCAACGCTTCCACAACGAGAGGACACTTAGCCATGACACAACCCATCACACGCACAATCGAGCTCACCGCTCAGCCGAGCGCCGTTTATCGGGCGCTGACCGACGCCGGCATCTTTTCCAAGGCCACGGGTGCACCGGCACAGATCGACGGAACGAGCGGCGGAGAATTCTCGCTCTTCGGTGGGATCATCACGGGCCGGAACATCGAGCTCGTTCCCGATCGCCTGATCGTGCAGGCCTGGCGCGTCAAATTCTGGCCGGAAGGCGAATATTCCGTGGTGCGTTTCGATCTGAGCGCCGGCGGCGGCGGCACGCATCTTCGGTTCAATCACAAGGGCTTTCCGGATGAGATGCGCAGCCATCTCAATGGCGAGCAGCCGGAGGGCGGCTGGGACCGCCAGTATTTCGATCCGTTGCGCCAGCATTTTGCCAAATAGGACATCGCGTCCGGATTTTGGCCGTTTTTCACCGTCACGCGGCAGCCATCCCTGCGCTGCCGCTATGGACGAGCGACGGCGGCGGTGAAAGAGTGCCGGGGATGACGGATGTCTATCTGGTCCCCGGCGTGCGCACGCCGTTCGTCAAAGCCGGCGGCGCGTTCGCCAGGCACACTGCGATTGCGCTCTCGGCGCCGGTGGTGCGGGCGATGAACGCGCGGGCGGCGCCGGACTTCGTCATCTGGGGACAGGTCATCCCCGACGCCACGGTCTCCAACATCGCGCGCGAGCTGATCTTCGAGGCCGGCCTGTCGCCGGACATTCCGGCGTTCTCGACCGTGATGGCGTGCTCGACCAGCTTCATCGGCACGATCGCGGCGGCCGGCATGGTCGGCCATGGCGATTTTCATCTGGCGCTGGTCGGCGGCGCCGAAACGATGAGCCACGTGCCCTTGGCGCTGAAGCCGTCCTTCGCCGACGGCGTGTTCGGCCAGTTCGCGAAAAATCCCGCCGGCGCGCTGGAGACGCTGCAGAAGGTGACGCCGCAGGATTTCGACCTGCCGGTCCATGGCTGGGCCAATCGGCAAAGCGGCCGCTCGATGGGCGAGCACACCGAAGACACGGTCAAGCGCTTCGCCATCGCCCGCACCGACCAGGACAAGCGTGCGCTGCTCAGCCATCAGGGCGCCATCGCGGGGCAAGACTCAGGCTTCTTCAAGGATCTCGTGATCCCACTCGATGGCATCGATCACGACACCATCGCGCGCCGCGACACCTCGCTGGAAAAACTGGCGGCGCTGAAGCCGGCCTATGACCACAGCGGGCAAGGCATGCTGACCGCCGGCAACTCCACGCCCAACACCGACGGCGCGGCGGCGATCTGGGTCGCGGACCGCGACGGCCTCAAACGCCTGGGCGATCCACCGGCGGTCAAGCTGCTCGACTGGCAAGTGCAGGCGATGGACTATCACGAGGAAGGCATCCTCATGGCGCCGGCGCGCGGCATCCCGCGCCTGCTGGCGCGCAACAGGCTGACATTCGCCGACGTCGCCTCGTGGAACATCCATGAAGCCTTCGCGGCGCAGGTGCTGGCGAACATCAAGGCGGCGTCCGACCCGGCCTACCGGCGCGACAAGGCGAAAGTCGATTTCGATCTCGGCGTGTTTCCGTGGGAGCGCCTCAACCCGCATGGCGGCTCGCTCGCCATCGGCCATCCCTTCGCCGCGACCGGCGCGCGCATCCTGAGCCAGGCCGCCAAGGAATTGGCGGCGATGGCGCCGGGAGCGCGCGGCATCGTCTCGGTCTGCGCCGATGGCGGCCACGGCACAGTCGCGCTGCTGGAGCGCGCTTAGCCGGCAGGCCTCAGTGCGCCGCCGCGGCCTCCTCGATCACCTTCGCCACGGCGGCGGGATGCGAGATCATCACGACATGCGAAGCGCCCTTGACCACGACGGTGTCGCGCGGATGCGCCCGCGCCGCCATGAAGGCAAGCGCGGCCGGAGGGATGGCGGTGTCGTGGTCGCCATAGACGAACCAGGAGGGGATGGTCTTCCAGGCCGGCGCCGCCGCGGCTTCGCCGAAGGCGATGTCGGTGATCGGACGCTGCGTTACCGCCGCGGCGCGGGCGGCGGCGGCGGGCAGGTCGGGCGCGAAGGCGTCGTGGAATTTGTCCTGGAGGACATAGAGATCGTGACCGCCGCCGGGCAGCGCCACCGGCGGCGCCAGCGCCGGGCCGAGCAGGCTGCCGGGGAATTTGGAGTCCAGAGCGCCGGTGCTTTCGCCCGCTTCGGGCGCGAAGGCCGCGACATAGACCAGCGCTTTGACGTTCGGCGCGCCGTTGGCGGCGTTGCTGATCACCATGCCGCCATAGGAATGGCCGACCAGCACGACCGGCCCTTGGATCGTGGCGAGCAGGGCGTGGACATAAGCACCGTCGCTGCCCGGACTGCGCAGCGGGTTGGACGCGGCGACGACGCGATAGCCGTCGTGCAGCAGGATGGGCACGACGCCGTTCCAGCTCGACGAATCGGCGAAGGCGCCATGCACCAGGACGATGGTCGGCTTGGCGTTGGCGGCGGCGGCCGGCTGGGCGGCGCCGAGGGCCAGCGCGAGGGCGGTTGCGGCGAGGACGGATTTCATGGCGATGCTCCCTGATTGGCGGGGGCATTAGCGGCGCAGCGGGCGGTCAAGCCAATTGGACGATGGTATCGAAAGGGCGGCGCGCCTAAGCTTGGCGGCCGGTCGAGAGGCCGAGCTTGGCCGCCATGTTCACCAGATCGGCGAAGGATTTGGCGTTCATCTTCTGCATGACCTTGCCGCGATGCGCCTTCACCGTGATCTCGCTGATGTTGAGCTCGCCGCCGACCTGCTTGTTCAGGAGGCCCTTCACGACCAGCTGCAGGACGTCGCGCTCGCGCCGGCTGAGCGAGGCGAACCGCGCCTGCAGCGAGCTCTTTTCCGTCTCCCGGGCGAGCGCTTCGCGGCTGCGTTCGATGGCGCCGCGCACCGCCGCCAGCAGAACCTCGTCGTCGAACGGCTTGGTGAGGAATTCCGCCGCGCCGGCCTTCATCGCCCGCACCGTCATCGGCACGTCGCCATAGCCGGTGAGGAAGATGATCGGCATGCCGGCGCGCTCTGGCGCCAGGCGCTGCTGCAGGTCCAGGCCGTTGAGGTCGGGCAGGTTGACGTCGAGGATCAGGCAGCTCGGCGTCGCGGGCTTGGGGCGGGCGAGAAACTGCTGCGCCGATTCGAATATCTCCGGCTGCCAGCCCTCATGGCGCAGCAGCGCCTCCAGCGACTCGCGAATCGATATGTCGTCGTCGACGACGAACACGACCGGTTCGGGCTGGGCCATCTATGTTGCCCCTGAGACGTTCTGTGCACAGAGTAAACCCATGAGACCCTCCCCGAAAACAGCGGACTATGTATCCAGCGCCTTCTTGAGCGCGTCCTGCAGCTGGGTATCGCTGAACGGCTTGACCAGGCAGGCCACGGCGCCCTCCACGATGTCTGGCCGCGCCGCGGTATCGCCATGCGCGGTGATGAACACAACCGGAATGCGATGGCCGCGCCGCTGCAATTCTTGGCTGAGCTCGGGCCCCGACATGCCCGGCATGTTGATGTCGAGAACCAGGCAGCCGGTCCGTTCGATCCGGCCGGACTGGAGAAATTCTTCGGCGGAGGAAAAGGCCTGGGCGGAGAAACCAAGCTCCCGCAACAGATCGGGGAGCGATTCGCGCACCGACTCGTCGTCATCGACAACCGACACGAGTACGGCTGCGGGCTCTGCTGTGCTCGTCATGCGACTGGGTGCTCTTTGCGCTGGGTGGCGTAATACAAGGGAACTCAAGCTCAGACCTTTCGCCTCCACACTGTGACAAAAGACCCCCTAAATCAGGGGTAATGTTCGGTCACGGTGTACCTTGCGAACATGCGCTGTGCGCGCCGGTTGCTCCATCATACTTTGGTGTCGGTCGGGCTGCGTAGTTCCCCGTTTTGGCGGGCGCGCGGCGGCGTCAATACGATAGTGCAATAGCGCCGCCTTCCCGACAGCGCCAAAAATCCAGGCAATGGGAGGAGCGGTTGATAATCCGCAAGGCACAGGCGACGTGGCGCGGCACCGGGCGCGACAGCAATGGCGACCTCAGCACCGATTCCGGCGCGCTGTCGCACACACCGTATTCCTACAAAACCCGATTTGAGCAGGGGACCGGTACCAATCCCGAGGAGCTGATCGCCGCCGCGCATGCCGGCTGCTTCACCATGGCGCTGGCATTTCAGCTCCAGACCGCGGGCAAGCCGGCGGCCGAGCTGACGACGCAAGCGGCGGTCACGCTCGAAGCCGACGGCAAGGGCGCGTTCCGCATCAGCAAGTCGGCGTTGACCCTGCGCGGCGCGGTTCCGGGGATCGACGCGGCGAAATTCGCCGAGCTGGCCGCGCTTGCCGAGAAGAACTGTCCAGTGTCCCGGCTGCTCAACGCCGAGATCACGCTCGATGCGCAACTGATCTGAACCGGGAGGCGACACAGTGATCACGCTGCGGGTGAACGGTGAGGCCAGGTCTGTCGACGTCGCGCCCGACATGCCGCTGCTCTGGGTGCTGCGCGACGTGCTGCATCTGACGGGCACGAAATTCGGCTGCGGCATCGCCCAATGCGGCGCCTGCACCGTGCATATCGAGGGCAAGCCGGTGCGCTCCTGCCAGCTCGCGGCCGGCGCCATCGGCAACCGCGCCATCACCACCATCGAGAAGATCGGCGAGACCAAAGCCGGCGCGAAGGTGCAGCAGGCCTGGCTCGATCTCGAAGTCGTACAATGCGGCTATTGCCAGTCGGGCCAGATCATGTCGGCGGCGGCGCTGCTGAGCAGCGTGCCGCAGCCGAGCGACGCCGATATCGACGCGGCGATGTCGGGCAATATCTGCCGCTGCGGGACTTATGTGCGCATCCGCGCCGCCATCAAACGCGCGGCGCAAGGGGTGGCGCATGCTTGAGGCGCGCTCAGCGTCGGCGGCGATGCTGCCTTCGCGCCGCGCGCTGCTCGGCGGCTTGGGCGCTGCGACGCTGGTCGTCGGCTTTCATGTGCCGCGCGCGGGTGCTGCTGCTGTGGCGCCGGCCGATGCCGGCTTCGCGCCCAACGCGTTCATCCGCATCGACCGGCAGGGGCTCGTCACGCTGACGATGCCGCAAGTGGAGATGGGGCAAGGGGTCTACACCTCGATCTCGATGATCCTGGCGGAAGAGCTGGACGCGGCGTGGGATAACGTGAAGCTCGAACACGCGCCGCCGGACGAGAAGCACTATGCCAATCCGGCCTTCGGCGTGCAGGCGACCGGCAATTCCAACTCCATCCGCGCCTTCTGGATGCCGCTGCGCCAGGCCGGCGCCGCGACGCGCGCCGTGCTGGTAGAGGCCGCGGCGCAAGGCTGGAAGGTGCCAGCCGCCGAGTGCCGCACGGAAAACAGCCAAGTCATCCACGACAAGAGCGGGCGCAAGATTGGCTATGGCGATCTGGCGGCGCGCGCTGCCGCCCTGCCCTTGCCGGCGAATGTCCCGCTCAAGGATCCCAAGCAGTTCAAGCTGATCGGGCGGCCGCTGCGCCGCCTCGACACGCCGGCCAAGACCAACGGCACCGCCGTCTACGGCATCGACGCGCTGCCGCCGGGCGTGAAATTCGCCGCGCTGATGCAGAGCCCGGTGCTGGGCGGCACGGTCGCGCATGTCGACGACAGCGCGGCGAAAAAGATCAAGGGCGTTCGCCAGGTCGTCGTTCTCGACAACCTGGTCGCGGTCGTCGGCGATCACATGTGGGCGGCCAAGAGCGGTCTCGACGCGCTCGACATCGTCTGGAACGACGGCGCCAACGGTGCGATCTCCACCGCCGACATCTGGGCGCGGCTGCGCAAGGCGGCGGAGCGCGACGGCGCCCTGGCGAAGGCGGTGGGCGATGCGCACAAGGCGCTGACCGGCGGCGACGTCTATACCCAAACCTATGAAGTGCCGCTGCTGGCGCATGCGCCGATGGAGCCGCTGAACTGCACCGTCCATGTGCGCGCCGACGGCGTCGAGGCGTGGATCGGCAGCCAGGTCCTCGCGCGCGCGCAGAAAGCCATCGCCGCCGCGGCCGGCTTCCCCGTCGAGAACGTGGTCGTCCACAATCACCTGATCGGCGGCGGCTTCGGCCGCCGGCTCGAACCCGACATGGCGTTCACCGCCGCGCGCATCGCCAAACACGTCGAGGGTCCGGTGAAGGTGGTGTGGACGCGCGAGGAAGACATCCGCCACGACGTCTATCGCCCGGCCTATCACGACACGCTGTCGGCCAGGCTCTCGGGCGACGGCCGCATCGCCGGCTGGAAGCACAAGACCGCGGGCTCGGCCGTCCTGGCGCGCTGGCTGCCGCCTGCCTTCCAGAAAGGCGTCGATCCCGACGGCGTCGACAGCGCCATCGACATTCCCTACGACATCGAGAACCTGCGCGTCGAGTTCATCTGCGAGGAGCCGCCGGGCGTGAACACCGGCTTCTGGCGCGGGGTGGGGCCCAACAACAACGTCTTCGCGATCGAGTGCTTCATCGACGAATTGGCGCACCGCGCCGGCGCCGATCCGGTGGCGTTCCGCCGCGCGCATCTGCACAAGGCGCCGCGCCTCAAGGCGGCGCTGGATCTGGTGGCCGCCAAGAGCGGCTGGGGCAGTCCGCTGCCGCGGCGCGTCGGCCGCGGTATCGCCCTGCAGGGCGCGTTCGCGAGCTTCATCGCCACGATGATCGAGGTCGAGGTCGACGAGGCGGGCGAAGTCCTGCTGCGCCGGATCGACACCGCGGTGGACACCGGCATCGTGGTCAATCCCGATACGGTGATGGCGCAGCTTCAGGGCGGGCTGATCTTCGGCCTGACCGCGGCGCTGTATGGCGAGATCACGGTCGAGAACGGGCGCGTGCAGCAGGGCAATTTCCACGACTACCGCATGCTGCGCATGGACCAGGTGCCGAACATCTCGGTGCATCTCATCCGCAACGGCGAGGCGCCCGGCGGCATCGGCGAGACCGGCACGACCGCGTCGATGCCGGCGCTGCGCAATGCGATCTATGCCGCGACCGGGGTGCCGCTGCGCCGCATGCCGGTCGACCGCAAGCTTCTGGCGAAAGGCGCAAGGCCATGACGGCGCTGGCGACATGGTGGAAGACGCTGCCGCGGCGTTGGCGGATCGCGCTGGTCGTCGCGGTAGCGGGATTGAAGGTCGCTCTCGGCCTAGCGTGGTGGCTGATCCCGCCGGGGGCGCTGGCTTTCGCCGGCGGCGACAGGGTCGCGCTGGACGCCTATGCCGGCGCCGATCCGACGGGCGTGCCGGCGGCATTGCGTTCAGCCGATGCGGTCACGCGCGGGCAGTATCTCGCGCATGTCGGCGGCTGCCAGATCTGCCACACCGCCGACGGCGGCACACCCTATGCCGGCGGGCGCGCCTTCAAGACGCCGTTCGGCACGCTCTATTCGCCGAACATCACCGCCGACGCGGCGACCGGCATCGGCGGCTGGAGCGACGCCGACTTCCTGCGCGCCGTGCATGACGGCGTGGCGAAGGATGGATCGCACCTCTATCCCGCCTTTCCGTACGAGTCCTATACGCTGATGAGCGATGCCGATGCGCTGGCGATCAAGACGTTCCTGTTCAGCCTGCGTCCCGTCAAGCAAGCGCCGCCGGCCAACACCCTGCCCTTCCCGTTCAACCAGCGCTGGCTGATGGGGCTATGGGCGTGGGTCTACAGTCCGGGCGAACGCTTCCGTCCGCACACCGAGCGCAGCGCGCAATGGAATCGCGGCGCCTATCTGATCGAGGCGCTCGGCCACTGCAACGACTGCCACACGCCGCGCAACCTCGCCCAGGCGCCCAACAACCGGCGCAAATTCGGCGGCGGCGACGTCAACGGCTGGACCGCCTACAACATCACGCAAGACAAGACGGCGGGCATCGGCGCCTGGAGCGACGGCGAGATCGCGCAGTTCCTGTCGCACGGTCATGCCGAGGGGCGCGGCTCGGCGGGCGGCGAGATGGCCGGCGTGGTCGACGAGGAACTGCGTTACGTCTCGCCCGAGGACATCCGCGCGATGATCGCCTATCTGCGGACGATCCCGCCGGTTGCGAGCCGCGGCTTGCCGGCGCCGCGCGCCGCGCCCGCTTCGGACTCGCCGCGGGTGGAGATCGCCGACTTCAATTTGCGCGGCAAGCACATCTTCGAAGGCGCCTGCGCCAGCTGCCATAGCTGGAGCGGCGTGAGCCTGCTCACCAACTACGCGACGCTGACCGGCAGCCGCGCGGTCAACGACCCGCGCGCCATGAACGTCGCCGGGATCATCCTGGCGGGCGCGGTCCGCGACACGCCGAACGGCAAGGTGACGATGCCGTCCTTCGCCAAGGCCTATTCCGATATCGAGATCGCGGCCGTGACCAATTACATCACCGCCCGGTTCGGCGCCCAGGGCTCGCGCCTGACGGCCCGCGACGTCGCGAAGCTCCGGCAATAGTCTTGGGGCCCGCGCGATTATACCAATGTTCAATAGCGGGCTCGGCGCGCAAGACCCATGTATGGCGCGTCTGGCATCACGCCAGGGGCTGCGAAGGAGTGTGTCATGGCCATGATGGTATCGGAGCGGCGCACCGGCGGCTTGTCGCGATCGGGCGCGTGGCTTTATCTCGACGAGGTCATGCACCGTGTCCTGAACGACTATACCGCGATGCTGTCGACGGTGCGGCTTGCCGCGCTGAAGGTTTCGGAGTCGCAGGCCGGCGAGGCGCTCGACGAGGTCACGCAGCGCCTGCACGCTTCGGCGACCGCGTTTCGCGCGCTGAGCCCGCCGCCGGACCAGCCGGCGCGCGACCTCGACGAGGACCTGGAAGCGCTGTGCGCCGCGCTTTCGGCCGCGATCCTCGCCGCCAAGGGCGTCACGCTGACCTTCGCCGCCGACCCGGTGCGGATGAGCGCGCAGCGCTGCTGGAAAGTCGGCCTCGTCGTGTCGGAGCTCGTCACCAATGCGGCACGGCATGCCTTTGTGGGCCGCGAGCGGGGCGCGATCACGGTCGAGCTCGGCGTGTTCGCAGACAGGGTCCGCTGCAGCGTCGCCGACGACGGCGCGGCGCCCGCCGTGATCAGGCCGGGACGCGGCTCGGCCATTCTCGACGCCATCGCGGCGGAACTGGGCGGAACGCTCGTCCGCCGCCATACGGGCTTGGGCTCGACGGTCGTGTTGGACGTACCGGTTGCGGAAGGCCTCAAAAGAATCGGGAGGGTGTCATGACAAGTCCCGCCATGATCCAGCCACGCCGCCGTTTCTTCGGCACCGTCGCCGCCGCCTTCGCCGCGGCGCAGTGGGCGGCGCGCGCCTCGCAGCCGGCGCAAGCCGCGCCGGCTCGCTCCGCAGCGCGAAGCGACGCGGCGGCGCCGTTCGGACCGGTTCGGCCGGTCCATGCCGGCGATCTGGAGGTCGGCTATGTCGAGATGGGACCCCAGCAGGGTCCCGCCGTCCTGCTTCTGCATGGCTGGCCCTATGACATTCATGCTTTCGCAGAGGTTGCGCCGGCGCTCGCCGCAAAGGGCTATCGCGCCATCGTGCCTTACCTGCGCGGCTACGGGCCGACGCGCTTTCTCACCCAGAGCACGCCGCGCAACGGCCAGCCAGCGGCGCTGGTCCATGACGCCGTGGCGCTGATGGATGCGCTCCATATCGAGAGCGCGGTGCTGGCGGGCTTCGACTGGGGCGCGCGCACCGCCGATATCGTCGCGGCGCTGTGGCCGCAGCGCTGCAAAGGGCTGGTTTCCGTCAGCGGTTATCTCATCGGCAGCCAGGCGGCCGGCCGCCAGCCTTTGCCGCCGGCGGCGGAGCTGCAGTGGTGGTACCAGTTCTATTTCGCCACCGAGCGCGGCCGCGACGGCTATGCGAAGTACCGTGGCGATTTCGCCAAGCTCATTTGGAAAATGGCTTCGCCGCAATGGAATTTCGACGACGCGACCTTCGCGCGTTCCGCTGCCGCCCTCGACAATCCCGATCACGTCGAGATCGTGATCCACAATTACCGCTGGCGCCTCGGCCTGGCGCCGGGCGAAGCGCGGTTCGACGCGCTGGAGGCCAGGCTCGCGGCCGCGCCCGTGGTTTCGGTGCCCACCATCACGCTGGAAGGCGACGCCAACGGCGCGCCGCACCCCGAAGCGAGCGCCTATCGCGCCAAATTCACGGGGCGGTACGAGCACCGGGTCAGCCGTGGCGGCGTCGGGCACAACCTGCCGCAGGAGGCGCCCCACGATTTCGTGCAGGCCGTGCTCGACATTGCGAAATAAGAGGTATCGGGCCTAGAAACGGCGGCGTGACGGCTGGCACGGCAATGGACCCAAAAGACCTGGAGATCGCCCGTCTGCGCGCCGCGCTGGCCGAGGCAGAGGCGGCCTTGGCGCGCCAGACGGCGGCGTTGCCGGCGGACGGCGACGGCCGCAAGCGCGCCGAGGAGCGGCTGCCGGCGGGCGAGCATGCGCTCAAGCGCATCGTCGATGCGACGCCGGCGCTGATCTGGTCGGCGACACCGGACGGCCACACCGACTCGGTCAACCAGCATTTCGTCGACTATGTCGGCGCCACCTACGAGCAGCTGGAAGACGAAGGCTGGCAGGTCGCCATCCATCCCGAGGATCACGCCGCATTGGATGCGATCTGGGACGGGCTTCGCGCCACCGGCAAGGCCGGACAAGCCGAGGCGCGCCTGCGCCGCCATGACGGCACCTATCGCTGGTTCCTGCTGCGCACCCATCCGTTGCTCGACGAGAAGGGAAAGGTCGTGCGGTGGTACGGCGTCAACACCGACATCGAGGACCGCAAGCGGGCCGAACAGGCCGTCGCCCGCAGCCAAGCTTTCCTGGCGCAAGGCGAAGCGGTCAGCGAGACCGGCAGCTTCCTGTGGAACCTGGAGACCGACGATATCCGCTGGTCGGACCAGCTCAGCCGGATCTACGACTTCGCGATCGGCTCGCCGGTCACCGTCCGGCGTATCGCCGAACGCATGCATCCGCTGGATCGCGGGCTGGCGGAGGACATGGCGAGCAAAGCGCGCGCCGGGCTCGATTCCGAATACGAATATCGCCTGCTGATGCCCGACGGCTCGGTCCGCCACCTGCACTTCGTTGCCAAGTCGGCGCGCGATCCCGCCGGCCGGCTGGAATATATGGGCACGATCCAGGACATCACCGGCCGCAAGCTGGCCGAGCAGGCGCACGACAAGGTGCGCTCCGAACTCGCGCACGCGGCGCGCGTCATGAGCCTGGGCGTCCTCACCGCGTCGCTGGCGCATGAGGTCAACCAGCCCCTGGCGGGCATCGTCACCAACGCCAACACCTGCCTGCGCATGCTGTCGTCCGATCCGCCCAACGTCAAAGGCGCGCTCGAGACCGCGCGGCGCACCATCCGCGACGGGCACCGCGCCTCCGAGGTCGTGGCGCGGCTGCGCGCGCTGTTCGCCAAGAAGGAGTTCGCGGCCGAGACCGTCGATCTCAACGGCGCGGCGCGCGAGGTGATCGCGCTTTCGGCGCATGAGCTGCAGCGAAATCACATCGCGGTCGCCACAGAATTCGCGACGGAGGCGCTGGCGGTGCGCGGCGACCGCGTCCAGATCCAGCAGGTGATCCTCAACCTCCTGCTCAACGCCTGCGATGCGCTCAAAGGCGTCGAGGACGGGCCGCGTCTCGTCGTCGTGGAGACCGGGAGAGACGATGCCGGCTCGGCGCGGCTCTCGGTCCGGGACAGCGGCATCGGCATCGCTGCGGACGCGCTGGGCAAGCTGTTCGATCCGTTTTTCACCACCAAGCCCGACGGCATGGGCATCGGGCTGTCGGTCAGCCGCTCCATCGTCGACCGCCACAAGGGCCGGTTGTGGGCGACGCCGAACGCCGGGCCAGGCGCGACCTTCGTGTTCTCGCTGCCGCTGGCCGGGCCGGACGCGCGACAAGCACCGATACCAAAGTATCGCTGATACCTTCGTGCAATGGCCGCTGGGCGGCGCGGGCGACATCTTGCGCTTGACCGAGAGCGAGGCTCTTGGCGCAACGGGGAGCCCTTCATGACCGACCAGACATCAGCGCCCGCGCTGAGCCGCCGCGAAAGCCTCGCGCTCGGCACCGCCGCGCTCGCCGCCATCGCCGCCCCTTCCGCAATCGCCGCCAACAAGGAGACGCCCATGAGCAACGACATCCGCCCCTTCCACGTAAACGTTCCGGAGGCCGATCTTGCCGACCTTCGCCGGCGCATCGGCGCGACGCGCTGGCCGGACAAGGAGCAGGTGCCGGACACGGCGCAAGGCGTCCAGCTCGCGACCATGCAGCAGCTCGTCAAGCACGCCGCGAGCCATGACTGGCGCAAGGTCGAGGCGCGGCTCAACGCGCTGCCGAACTTCATGACCGAGATCGACGGCCTCGACATCCACTTCATCCATGTGCGCTCCAAGCACGCCAACGCGCTGCCGATGATCGTCACCCATGGCTGGCCGGGCTCGGTGATCGAGCAGCTCAAGATCATCGGGCCGCTGACCGATCCCACGGCGCATGGCGCCGGCGCGGCGGACGCGTTCCATCTGGTAATCCCGTCTCTGCCGGGCTACGGCTTCTCGGGCAAGCCGACCAAGCCGGGCTGGATTCCCTCGCGGATCGCCAAGGCCTGGGCGGTGCTGATGCAGCGCCTCGGCTACACCAGATACGTGGCGCAGGGCGGCGACTGGGGCAATGCGGTGACCGAGAACATGGCGGTGCAGCAGCCGCCCGGCCTCCTCGGCATCCACACCAACATGCCGGCGACGGTGCCCGCCGAGATCAACGCCTCGCTCGCGGCGGGCAAGCCGCCCGCGGGCCTTGGCGCCGATGAGCTCGCCGCCTGGCACCAGCTCGACTTCTTCAACAAGACGGGCCTGGGCTATGCCATCGAGATGAACAACCGGCCGCAGACGCTTTACGGGCTGGCGGACTCGCCGGTCGGCCTGGCGGCGTGGATGATCGACCATGACGATCGCAGCCAGAAGATGATCGCCCGTTCCTTTGCCGGTGGGAGCGAGGGCCTCACGCCCGACGACGTGCTCGACAACGTCGCGCTCTATTGGCTGACCAACACCGCGATCTCCTCGGCGCGGCTTTATTGGGACAACGCGCATCATCCGAGCGGCGGATTCTTCGATCCGCGCGGCATCAAGATCCCGGTCGCGGTCACCGCCTATCCGGAGGAGATCTACACCGCACCGAAGAGCTGGGCGGAGAAGGCCTATGTGAAGCTGATCCACTACAACAAGGCGCCCAAGGGCGGCCATTTCGCGGCCTGGGAACAGCCGGCGTTCTTCTGCCAGGAGATGCGCGACGCTTTCCGTTCACTTCGCCAGCCCGCATAATGGCGAAGGCGGCGGCGCGTACCTCCCCCCAACGGCGCGCCGCCGCGTCATTCTCTTGAGCCAACCGATGGAGTCCGGTGACCTGCCCAAACGATCCATCGCGGCGGCCTTCGCGTTTTGCGCCGCCCTGCTTGCCGCCCAGTCCGCCGCGGCCGCGGACGACACCGCGATCCGCCCGTTCCATGTCCACGTCCCTCAGAAAGCGCTGGCGGACCTTCGCCACCGCATCCAGGAGACGCGCTGGCCGGACAAGGAGACCGTCGCCGACGGCTCGCAAGGCATCCCGCTCGCCAAGCTGAAGGAGATCGCCGCCTATTGGGCCAAAGGCTATGACTGGCGCAGAATAGAGGCGCGGCTGAACGCGCTGCCGATGTTCACGACCGTGATCGACGGCGTCACCATCCAGTTCATCCACGTCAAGTCCAAGCACCCGGGCGCGCTGCCGCTGATCGTCACGCATGGCTGGCCGGGCTCGATCATCGAGCAGATCAAGATCATCGCGCCGCTGACCGATCCCACCGCGCATGGCGGCAGCGCCGACGACGCGTTCGATGTCGTGATCCCCTCGATGCCGGGCTATGGCTTCTCCGGCAAGCCGACGGACACCGGCTGGGATCCCGCTCATATCGCGCGCGCCTGGGCCGAGCTGATGCGGCGCCTGGGCTACAGCAAATATGTCGCGCAAGGCGGCGACTGGGGCACGCCGGTCACCAGCGAGCTGGCGCGGCTGAAGCCGGACGGTCTTGCCGGCATCCACATCAGCCTGCCGGCCGCGGTGCCGCCGGAGATCGCCGCCTCGCTCGCCACCGGCGCGCCGGCACCGGCAGGACTCTCGGACGACGAGCGCGCGACCTACAACACCTCGCTGGCGATCGGGAAGAAGGGGTTGCTCGCCTACTTCACGATGATGAGCGCGCGGCCTCAGACCATCGGCTATGGCGCGACCGATTCACCCGTGTTCCTGGCATCGTGGGTGCTGGTGCATCCCGGCTTCACCAAATGGCTGGCCGGCGCCGATCCGACGCTGACGCGCGACGACGTGCTGGACGACATCACGCTCTATTGGCTGACCGGCACCGGCGCATCGTCCAGCCGGCTCTATTGGGAGAACGGCGGCAAGAGCGTGACGCTGTCGGCGCCCTGGATGACGACGGAGATCACCGTGCCGGTGGCCGTCACCATCTTCGGCGAGGACGCCTATCGCCCGCCGGAGAGCTGGGTCCGGCGCGCCTATCCGAGCCTGATCTACTTCCACCAGACGGCGGTGGGCGGCCACTTCGCGGCCTGGGAGCAGCCCGAGGTCTTCGCCGCCGAACTGCGCGCGGCGTTCCATACGCTGCGTTGAGACGGCGCGGCGATGCGGTTCGAAACGCTCCGGGTGAACCGCGACGGCGCGGTGGCGTCGGCGGCGATCTCCGCGCCGCCGATGAATCTTCTGGGTCCGGCACTGGTCCGCGATCTGGTCGCGCTGATCCAGCAGGCCGAAGCCGACGTCACGATCGATGTGCTCGTCTTCAAGAGCGCCGACCCCGACTACTTCATCGCGCATGTCGACATCACCCGCATCGCCGAGTACCGGCAGGAGACGGTGAAGCTGACGGGCGGCGAAGCGTCTCTCGGGCTTCTTTTTCGCCATCTGAGCGCCAGCCGTCTGGTCACCATCGCGCAGATCGAAGGCCGCGCCCGCGGCGCCGGCAACGAGTTCGCGCTCGCCTGCGACATGCGCTTTGCGGCGCGCGGCAAGGCGTTGTTCGGCCAACCCGAGATCGGCTTTGGTCTCCTTCCCGGCGCTGGCGGCATCCAGCATCTCACGCGCCTGATGGGACGCGGCCGGGCGCTCGAGGCCATCCTCGGCGGCGAGGATTTCGACGCCGATCTTGCCGAGCGCTATGGCTGGATCAACCGCGCTTTGCCGGCGGACGAGATTGACGGCTTCATATCGTCTCTGGCGCGGCGGATCGCAGGTTTCCCAGCCAACGCCAGAGCTCTGATCAAGCAGCGGATCAACGCCGTCGCGCTCGCGCCTTCCGCCGAGTTCAGTCATGATTCCGCTCTGTTCCCGCAACTCGCCGGCACGCCAGAGGCGCAAGCCCGCACCGCGTTGGCGCTGACGCTCGGCTTTCAAACGCGCGATTGGGAACTGGACTTGCCGCAGCGGTTGCCCGAACTCAAATCCTAGCAGCGATGGTATCTCTCTGCGCGATGGCGCGGCGGGTCGGGCGGTTGGCGACGTTGGCCTGCGCCAGTTCGAGCGCGCGGCGCGGGTCGTTGCCGCCGCCGGCGTAGAACTCGGCGCCATGGTCGGCGAAAGCGAGCAAGTGTTTCGCCAGCAGAGTTTCGAAGCCTCGCCGGGCCGCGTCGAGCAGCGTCGCCGCTTCCTGATCGCGGCCTTGCGCGCGTAGCACGTCGGCCAGCCGCCAGGGGACCTCGGGATCGTTGCTGGACAGCGCCGGCTGCAGCAGCGCTTGCGCTTCGGCATAGCGGCCCTGGCTCGCCTCGATTTCGGCGAGATGCACCCGGGCCTTTGCGTAGCCCGGCACATAGGCGATGGCGTGGCGATACCAGCGCGCGGCGCGGTCGCAGTCGGGCTCGGGCACAAGCTCGCCCCACAGCATGCCAAGCTGGAAGCACGCCCAGGCCGGCGGGAACGGCGATGCGCCGGTGTAACCCTCGAACGCTTGCCGGTACACGGCATCGGCTTCGTCAAAGCGCTCGAGATCGGCGAGCAGCGCGCCGAGCGGTATCAAATCGCCGAGCCGGCGGCGGGCTTCGAGGACCTGGTCGAGCGCGACGCCACAGGCCTGGTCGATGGCGAGGGTTTGACGCTCGATGTCCTCCTGCGGCGCGCCCAGCGCCGCGGCGCGCGCGAGATGGGCTCTGGCGTCCGCGAAGCGATGGCCGGTCGACGCGATCTGCGCCCGGATAAGCGGCGCCTCGATGATTTGATCCAGCGCTTCCAGACGATCGAGCGCTTCGACGTCGCCGGCGAATTGCAGCGTCAGGCGCTCCTTGTCGACGATGGCTTCGGCGGCGCCGGGACGCGTGGGATCACGGCGCAGCTGCGCCCAGGCGTGGCGGCGCGCGCTTTGCAGGTTGATCGCCGCGATCTCGCCATCGGTCGCGAGCGGCGCGTTCATGGCGCAGCGCCTCCGAAGCGTTTTTTCAGGTTCGCCATGCCGGACTTGAGCAGACCCGACACCATGCCGCGCACGACGATGTCGGGCTGCTTGTCGGCGAGGAAGTCCACGCGCCATGCGGCGACGCTGCCGCTGCCGCTCGGCCGCACTTCGACCGTGCCGGCATAGAAGGAGGCGGGCATACCGGCGACCAGGGCGTAACGCTGGACCCGCCTGGCATCGTCGATGGCTTCCAGCCGTTCGACAATTTGCCGGCCGTCGCGGGTTTCGATCCGGCGTAGCTGTCCGATGCCGTCGCCGACCAGGCGCACTTGGGCGACGCCGGGGTGCCAGTCGAGGTTGAACTGCCCGAACACCGCCCACACCGCGTCGGGCGCGGCGGCCAGCGCGACGGATTCGACGACGCTCTGCACCTCCGTGTTCGGGGTGGCGAAATAGGGAAACGTTTTCATCCCCGGCTTGGTCGCCTGGGTCGCGCCGCCCTGGAGGAATTCGCGGTCGCGGTTGACGAGCCAGGTGAGCAAGATGTCGATCACGTTGGCATCGATGGTGCGTCCGCCGCCGGTTCGGTAGGCAGTGCCGTCGATCGTGCTCTTCTCGATCTCCAGATGGCTTTGGTCGGTGATCGGCTTGGCGACGTCGAACAGAAGAAAATCGTCGAGGAAGACATTGGCGTTGGCGGCCAGCGCCTCGGGCGTCCAATCCGCCTTGCCGTCGCGAGAATCCCAGTCGGCGAAACTGTCCTTCAGCCGTTTGAGGAACAGCGGCCTCAGTTCCTGCGAGAGTTCGAACGGCTTCTGCTGGTTCCACAGGTCGCGCAGGTCCGCCGCGCCGTGCAGGCCGGGATTGCTCAGCCGAATGTTGGTCTGCTCGGGCTTGCCGACCCAGTCGATGCGCGCGACGGGATGGCTGACGCGGCCGTCCGGCTGCCGCGCCGGCACGGTCTCGCCGATGGCGCCGAACAGCGAACCCGCCGCGGGATCGAGCAGGCGCTGGGTATCGAACTCGACCACCACGCAGAGCACGTTGTCGTGCTGCAGCAGGTTCGGGACCTTGCGCAGGTCGGCGGCGATCACGGCCAGGTAGAACGGGTCGGAGCGCAGGCCGGCGAACACGCGCACATCGCCCTCCGGGGTCGACGCGCCGGCTTCGTCGTTCATCGTCAGCGCGATCTTGCGTCCATCCGGCAGCGTGCAGGTGCCGCGCTGGATCACCTTGCCGGCGGCGTCGCGCTCCAGGACCTGGAACGCGAAGGTGAAGCGCAGTTCCTCGGCCGCGGGCTCGAACTTGGCGGCGTTGCCGAGGCCGGCGACGCGCACGCGGCGCACCGCGATCACGTGATCGATGATATTGGAGAAGACCGCAGTCTCCCCCGCCGACGGGAACACACACATCGCCAGCACGGTACGCGCCGGGTTCTGGGGACTGGTAAAAGCGAACAGGTCGGTGACGTCGCCCGGCGGATCGCCGATGGAGCGCGGACCGTCGACATGGTCGGACATCGTCAGCCTCCGTTCGCGAGCCAGTTCAGCGCGCCGATGCCTGGCATGAAGAAATATTCGCCGCCTTTGAGGACGTTGAACGTCTCGATGCCGCGCAGGCGGCGGCGGACCGGCGCTTTGGGAATGGTGAAGGTGGCGCCTTCTTCCTGGCGGCCGATGATCGGGTCGCGCTCGCCGTTGGCGCCGATGAAGTCGCCGTCATTGACCCATTCCTGCTGCAGGAATTCCATGGTCGCCATCGCCTTGGCGCTGATGAAGAGGAAAATGCTGCCGCGCGCGACCTCATCGGCTTCGACCGACAGCGCGCCGGGATCGTAGGGCAGCCCGTAAGTCGTGCCGCGCCGGATGAGGCGATGGATGTTCACGTCGGTCAGCCGGGTGAGCTTGCTGTCGCGCGGATTCATCCGCCGGATATGGGCGCCGAGCGGAATTTGCCGTCCCTGCTCGTCCTTGGCGTAGTCGAAATCGTTGTTGCGCTTGGGATCGGCGCCCAGCGCGGGGTTGTCGGTGTCCGGCGCCAGCGTCAGCGGCGCGCCGCTGCGCCAGCGCCCGACCAGCTTGGCCGCGAGCAGCTCGCGCTCGGCGTCGATATGGCCGTTCGCGTGCAGGAAGCGATTGAAGGCGCCGACCCGCGCCTGGTATTTGCGCACGCCGACGAACGTGCCGTTGCGCCCCAGGATGTCCGGTTGCGGCATCGGCAGGAGGACGCCGGCCTCGCTTGGATAGCCCAGGATGAACTCGCCGGCCTTGATCGGCCGGCCCTGGCCCGGAAGCGGCGCGACGCCGCTGCCTTCGACCGGCGGCTGGTCGATGCCATCACGGTAGCCCAGCGCGTTGCGGTCGCCGGGCTGCAAGCCGAAATTCTGGATGTGCAGAACGCTGACGCCGGAAAAGCCCTGATACTGGTCGCGCGCCATCGCCATCACGCGATGCCATTTTTCCTCGGTGTCGCTGAAGGCGCTGAGGCCGATATGGACCTGGCCGGTGCCGAACGGGGCTTCCCAGTTTTTCGGATCGTTGACGCCGTCGTCGCCGAGCTGGCGGGCGCGCGCCGCCATGCCGGCGCGGAAGGCTTCCGGAAAGCTCTGCAGCGAGCTTTGCGGAACGCCGAGCGCCGCAAGGCCGGTATAGGTGATGCCGAGCGCCAGCCAGGCATTGGCCGCGTTCCACCAATTCGCGGCGGAATCGACATGCGGCGCCAGCCGGCGCAGGAAGGCGCGGCCGGCCTCCGCGTCGTCGACGCGCAGCATGACGTGCGAGCCGACATAGGGCGCCGGACGTTGGCGCAGCACGGTTGCCTGAATCTGGTTCAGGTCGAGCGTCGGCGTCGACAGCGTCTGGCCAGCGGCGGACATGGTTATCCGATCCGGTCGAGAAGGTCGTCGACCGCCTTGCCGACCCGCTCCAGCCGGTGCGCCTCGGCGACCGACAGGTTCGGGTTGGAGACGTACCAGGCGTCGGCGGTGTGCTGGTTCTTGACGATCCAGTCCTTGATCGTGGGGCTGTGGATGCCGGGCCAGCCGTCGCAATTGCAGAACAGGATGTCCATCGAGTTGGGGATCTTGGTCACGAAGTCGTCGATATAGGCGTCCCATTCGCCGTCATAGGTGGTGGCGAACAGCAGCTTGGTGTCGTTGTCCAAGAGCACGAAGCGCATGTCGTGCAGCGTGCCGACGACGTCGGCGCCCTTGAAATTGCCTTCCAGCAATTTCAGCAGCGCGCGAATGCGCTTGCCGCCGCCCGGCGCGAGCGGAACGATCGCGGTCAGCTCCGACACCTTGCCCTGGCGGGCACCGATGCGGCCGGCGCTCTCGACGCCCGTCGCCGCCGCCAGCTCGTGCTTGAGCGCTTCCAGCCCGTTCTTCAGCGCGACGCGGCCGATTTCGGGCGCGTCGGCATAGAGCTCCTGCACCTTCTTGATCTTGGCCGCCACCCGGTCCTGCACGGCCTGCGTCTGCTCGAGCGTTGTCATGATGGTTCTCCTTTTCGTTTTGCGCGTCTCTATGCGCGCCGGTTGTCATTCGTGGTCTTGGAGAAGTCGCTGGCGAGCAGATCGGGATTGACGCCTTCGATCAGCCATTCGAGGAGTTCGCAGTGCGCGAACACGCCTTGCACGGCGAAAGGGTCTTGCTCGAGATAGGACTGCGCTTGCTCCCTGCTCGCCGCGCGGTAGACGAAAAGCCCGCCCTGCTCGTTCGCGAAGGGACCCGCCAAGGCCAATGCGCCGGCGCTTTTGAGTGTTTGGTCGTAGGCCCAGTGCGCCGGGCGAACCGCCGCAAGCTTCGACTTGTCGGCGCCGTATTTCGCGTAGTTCGCGAACAGCCTGATTGGCGCATTGTCGCCGCCGCTGCGGTCGGCGGATCGATTTGCCTTGACGAGAAGATCCGGATTCACGCCGCGCAGACGCCATTCGGTGATCTCGTAGCCGCTCAAAGCGTTCGCCAAGGTGAAGGGGTCTTGCTGCGCCAACGTCCGCGCGGCCTGTAGCGAAACCGCCTCGTAGACGAAGATCAGCCCGACACGGCGTCCCCGATCGTCCAGGAGCGGCCCGCCGATCGCCAGCGCGCCTTGCGCCCGCAGCCCATCCGCATAGGCGAAATGGGCCGGGCGGGCGGCGGCGATCCTGTCCAGGTCCGCGTATTTGGCGTAGTTGACGAACTTCATGGGAGGGAGCGCTCAACCGACCTTGTCGAGGAATTCGTCGACCGCCTTGCCGATGCGCTGCAGTCGCAGGATCTCCGCCACCGTCAGGTCGGGATAGGCGATGTACCAGCCTTCCGCCGTGATCTGATGCTTGGCGAGGTAGTCCTTGGCGCCGGGGCTGCGGATGCCGGGCCAGCCGTCCCAGGCCGAGTCGATGATGTCGAGATAGTCGGGAATCTTCGTGACGAAGTCGTCGATATAGGTGTCCCAGTCGCCGTCATAGGCGGTGGCGAACAAAAGCCGCGTATCGTCGTCGAAGAACACGAAGCGCATCGTGTGCAGGGTGCCGACTGCGTCCGCGCCTTGCGAGAGATTGCCGCCGAGCAATTTGAGGAAGGCGCGCAGGCGCTTGGCGCCGCCGGGCGCGAGCGGAACGATGATCGTCAGCTCCGACACCTTGCCCATGCGGCTGCCGACCCGGCCGGCGCTCTCGATCGGCGGCGGCGGGTCCGAAGCCTGCGACTTCAGGGTCTGCAGGGCGTTCTGCAACGCCTTCTTCCCGAGCTCCGGCGCGTCCGCGAACAACTCGCGGAACTGCTGCACCTTCGCCTCGAATGCGTGATCGTGTTCCGCCATGACCTGTCTCCTCGCTGGCTCGACCGGCCAGACGATGGGAGCGCGCGCGCGGACACTCCATTGCACGATGGTATCGGCGATACTTTTGTATCGCTCATACCTTGGTGTAATGGCTCCCATCTCCATCCGATAGCACCTTGCCGCCGGCGGTTCGGGCCGCCTGTGATCGTCGGTCTGCGCGCATCTGGGGAGGATCGTTTGAGCGCGGCAAAATACGAGTTCGCACCGCAGGAGCGGCCGCTGTTCGCCGGTTCGCCCTACAGCCCCGTGCACTCGGGCCAGCGCCGCATCGCCTATGCCGTGGCCGGCACGTTTCTCGGCGCCGTCACAACTTTCACCAACGCGCTGGTCAATGTGAACGCCGTCAATCTCGCGGGCTCGCTCGATCTCACCTTGGCGCAGGTCGGCGTCCTGCCCGCGATCTATGTCGCGCTGAACGCCACCGGCAATCTGTCGCTGGTCAAGGGACGGGCGCAATTCGGCATTCCCAATCTGACCCTGACGCTGGTCGGCCTCTATGCGCTGGCCGCGTTCCTGCAGCTGATCGTACCGTGCTATGTCACGGCCATAGCGACGCGCGCCGCCTGCGGCTTGATGGCGGCGGCGCTCACGACGCTCACGGTCTACTACTTCTTCCAGGTGTTGCCGGCGCCGGTTCGTCCGCTCGGCCTCGTCATCGGCATCGGCCTTCTGCAGCTCGGCACGCCGTTCGCGCGCCTGGTGCCGGTCGAGCTCCTCGCCACGAATAGCTGGCACGGCCTGTCGCTGATCGAGCTCGGCACGGCGCTGTCCATCGCCGCCGTGATCATGGCGGTGCCGCTGCCGCCGAGCGATTGCGCGCCGGCGTTCGAGAGACTGGATTTCGTCACCATCGGATTGATGATCGCCGGCTTCGTGCTGTTCTGCATCGTGCTGGGCGAAGGGCGCCTGCTGTGGTGGACGGACCGGGCCTGGCTGGGCTGGGCGCTCGCCGCGGCGGTTGCCCTGATCGCCGCCGCCGTCGCGGTCGAGCACAATCGCGAGCGGCCCTTGCTCTACATCGGCTGGATCGGCAGCGGCGAAGTGCTGCGCCTGTTCCTCGTCGCCTTGCTGGTGCGCCTGGCGCTGGCGGAGCAGACCTATGGCTCGGTCGGCTTCCTGACCTCGGGCGGCCTCACCAACGATCAGCTGCATAGGCTGTTCGTCTACGTCGCCATCGCCGTGGTGCTGGGCATCGCCGTCGCCTGCGTGACGTTTTCGGCGAAAGCGCCGCGCTATCAGATTTTGGCCGCGGCGCTGATCATCGCGCTGGGCGCTTATATGGACAGCTATTCGAGCAGCGTGACGCGGCCGCAGCAGCTCTATCTCAGCCAGTCGCTGATCGGTTTCGGCACCACGCTCTTCATCGGGCCGGCGCTGGGCTACGGCTTCCTGCAGATGCTCAAGCAGGGCACGACGCATCTGGTCAGCCTGATCGTGGTCTTCAGCATGACGCAGAATGTCGGCGCGCTCGCCGGCTCGGCGATCCTCGGCACGGCGCAGGTCCTCTACACCAGGGCGCATGCCGCCACGCTCGGCGAGCACATCCTGGCGTCCGATCCGCAGGTCGCCGCGCGCCTGCAGCAAGGCGTCGGCGCCGTGTCGAGCACGATCGGCGATCCGGTGCTGCGCGCCGCCGAGGGCACCAGCCTGCTGGGCCGCTCATTGACCACCGAAGCCATCACGCTGGCCTTCGACGACGTGTTCCGCCTGGTGATGTGGGCCGCGCTCGCGACCGCGGCGTGGCTGGCCTGGATGCTGATCGCGGAGGCATGGCGGAAAAATCCAACCCCTGGAGTTACGACATGAGTGCGCCCTTGCATGACGAACATTTGGCGCTGCCGCCGCCGGCACCGCGGCCGACCTGGCGTCCGCCGCTGCGCGCGCCGTGGTCGTCCGCGATCATCGCCGTGGTCGCGCTGCTCGCCATCCTGGCGATCCTGTGGGCCTGGGGCCTGTGGCCGTTCGGCGGCAGCGTCGAAGTCACCGACAACGCCTATGTCCGCGGACGCACCACCGTGATCGCGCCGCAGGTTTCGGGCTATGTCGTGGGCGTTCTGGTCGGCGACTATCAAAATGTCCGCGCCGGCCAAGTGCTGGTGCGGATCGACGACCGAATCTACCGCGCCCGCGTCGCGCAGGCAGAGGCGGCGCTCGCCGCGGCCCA
>CAYXMO010000001.1:0-49714 GCA_964465935.1 uncultured Rhizobium sp. | reverse complement strand
AGGTCGAGGCCGCGCTCCTCGAACATCCCTCGGTCAAGGACGCTGCGGTGATCGGCTTGCCCGACCCCGAATATGGCGAGCAGGTTGCCGCCGTGATCCAGGTCGCCGATCCCGCCCGCGCCGCCGGCCTGCCCGACGAGCTGCGCGCGACGCTGGCCGCGACGCTGGCAAAGTTCAAGATTCCGTCATCTTACAAGCTCACGGAACACGAGTTGCCGCGCACCGCCACCGGCAAGGTGCTCAAGCGGGAGTTGCGGGCGCTGTTCGCCAAAGGCTGACCCAGCGGCACGCAGCCGAATTGCTGCTCTGCACACAAAGGCCGCGATTGCCGGGCGCGCGTTCCCGCGCCTAGCATTGCGCAAAACAACGATCGGGGAGACAAGGCCATGCAGACGAGCACCAGCAAATCCAAGCCCGCCTATCTGGGATTGCTCAACGCGATCTCGCTGGCCGAGACCGAAGCCGGCGTCTATCTGCGGGCCTGGGCGGATGCGACCTGCGATGACGAACTCGCCTGCACGCTGCGCCTGGTCGCGGCGCGCGAGACCAGCCATGGCCAGATCTTCTGCCGCATGGTCGGCGAACTCGGCTTCGACTTGAAGCCCAAGCCCGATCCCAAGAGCGCCGAGCGCATCGCCAAATACGCCAATCCGAAAGTCAGCGATCTCGACAAGCTGCCGCGCGAGCGCGAGGAAACCGATCCCTTCGGCGAGATCGAGAAGGCGATCGCTGGCGGCTCCTACGATCCGGTCACCGCCAACATGCTGTCCTGGTACATCTGCGAGGAACGCGACAGCGCCGCCAAGCTGCGCGCCGCCTATGCCAAGGTGCGCGCCAAGGCCGGCGGCGCGAAAGCCAACGGTAATGGCGCGGCGAAGGCGATGAGCAATGGCGCCGCCGCGCATGGCCCGAGCGACGACGCCAAGGCGATCATGGCCTGCATGACCGAAGGCTTTGCGCGGCTGGAGAAGTCGCTGCAGAAGGCGATGGCGCGCGCCTGATGATCACCTTGCCGCATCATGTCGAGTTCCAGTCCGACGCCTGGATCGACGAGGCGCGCAAATTCCTCATCCGCGCCCTCGAGCAGATGAAGGTCGGCGCGTTCTCGCTCAGCGAGTGCTTCACCGACGCGCCGCCGCATCTGAATCTGCCCGGCAATGCCGGCGCCTGGCATGTGCGCTATGACGGAACGAACCTGACGGTCGGCCGCGGCTTCGACGAGGCCGCCGAAGTCCGCGTCGAAGGCGATTATCAGGCGGCGCTGTCCTCGGCGCAATTCGTCGGCGTGCTGGCGCCGGGCGCCTATCGCGCCATGGTCCGCGAATTGCGCAACGCCTTCGGCAAGGACGCGGTCAGGGTCAAGGGCAAGTTCGCCGACGAGCGCGTCAACAAGCTCACCTCGCTGCTGCACGACCATATGGGCCGGCGCACGGTGGAGAATCCCGATCTCGCCCACCGCGCCGCGCGCCAGGGCCTGACGGGCAAGATCCGCGAGATGGAAGAACAGGGCTACACCATCGTCGAGCGCGCGATCTCACCGGAATTCGCCGACGAAGTCCGCGCCGCGACCATCGCCGCGCTGCTGCCGCACCAGAGCGTCTCGATGAACTGGATGCTCTATCACGGCCGGCCCTTCGAGCATCTGATCCAGAATCCGCATCTGATGACGCTGATCGACGCCTCGCTCGGGCGCGGCGCGGTGATCGCCTCGTTCAGCTCGATCCTGCGCGGCCCCGGCGCCGGCTTCATCGCGATGCACACCGACTACGCCCATGTCCCCGAGCCGTACCCCGAATTCGCCATGACCGGGGTCGGGGTGTGGGCGCTGGAAGACTGGACCGTCGCCGCCGGCCCGACCTGGATCGTGCCCGGCAGCCACAAGATGCGCCGCCATCCGCGCGAGGGCGAAGGCCGCAATGACGGCGTGCCGATCGAGATGCCCAAGGGCTCGGTGGTGTTCTTCACCCATGGGGTGTGGCACTGGCAGGGCGACCGCAGCGAGCCGGGCGACCGCGTCACGCTGCATGCGCATTTCAACCGCGGCATCCTGCGCAGCCTGGAGCCGAAGAAGACCGACGTGCAGATGCTCCACCGCAACGCGCCGCGCCTGGGTGAGATGCTCGGCGAGGACGACTGGTTCGACAAGATGAGCGCCGAGGGCCGCGATTACGTTCGCTTCGTCTACATGAACAAGCTGCACGCCTTCACCGAGCAGCAGAAGCGCGCGATCCTCGCCGGCTAGACTCGCCCGCCATGGGCGCGGATGATCGCGCGCACCGTGCCCAGGCTCTCGCGCACGCCCTGGCGCATCCGCTGGATCGCGATCACCGTCTGCACCCCCGGGGCGTATTCGCCGGGCAGCGCGGCGCGCACCGACATTACCGCCGCGGCGTCGATCATCACGGCCGCGCCGTCGGGCCGCGTCAGGCGCACCTGCGCGCCGCCGACCCGTCCGGGCGATCCGCCGCTCAAGATCGCGGTGATGCCGGCGACGTAGTTGACGGTCTCGGCCGGCCAGGGATGCAGGCCGGCATTGTGCGCGTCGAGCATCTTGGGCCCGTCATTGTAGGCCGCGAACATCTGCGGATAGCCGTAGGCCTTGTAGAGGATGCCGAGATAGGCGGTGCCCGCGGTGATGTTGTCGCTCGGATCGAACGGGTCGGAGCCGAGGCCATAGAGCGCCCGCATCGTCGCATAGGTCTGCGGCATCACCTGCATGATCCCCATCGCGCCGGCGGGCGAGACGATCGGCTTTCCTTCCGCCAGCATGGTGCGGCCGCCGCTCTCCATCCGCATCACGGCGCGGACCCACGCGACCGGCACCTTGAAGCGTTTGGACGCCGTCATCACCAGCGGGTCCCAGCGCACCATCAATTCGCGCAGGCTCATCGCCTCTTCCTGCTGGAATGCCGATGGGCCTCTGGCTGCCGGCGGCTTGGCGGGCAGGGCTGGTTTCTTCTTCGGCGGCAGCGGCTTTTTGTGCACGACGGCAGCGGCCGGCTTGGGCGGCCGCGGGCTCAGATCGGGCGCATAGTAAAGGGCAGCAGCCAGCCCGAGCAGAAACAGCCAGCGCGGGGCGTGGCGGAACGGGATGCGAGACAGGAAACTGCGCAACGGGGAAAGAGCCATTCTTGTGCTTCTACTGCGCGCGAGCGGCGCGAAAGTTCCACCGCTTATGCGTCGCGCGCCGGCAAAGGCCAAGCCTGCCGGTTCAAGGGCTTGTAAAAATTGGGCAAAAAAACGGCGCCGGGCGCCCTACATCGTATAGTCGATATAGCCGGCGGTGCCGGACGCGTTCTGGGCCGTGTTCGCCTTGAAAATGCCGGGCAGGTCGGTGCCGGCCTCGGCGGTGATCGCGGTCTTGTCGCCCGCCAGCACCTGGTCGCTGCGCGCGAATTTGTTGCCGGTCTTTTGCTTGATCGCCGCGATCAGCGCCGGCTTGGGCACCAGATTGTAGGCCTTGGGCTCGGTCGAGCACATCGCGACGCAGCCGTCCTTCATCGCCTTCAGCGCGTCGATCGGTGTCGCGTTGGTGCTGCCGTGATGGCCGACCTTGTAGAAGTCGAGCTGCCCCAGGATCGTCTTGCTCGCCGGCGCCAGGTCGTCCGCGATCTTGCCGCCATACAGGAAGTTCGCCCAATTGCCCCATTGCGCGTCGCCGGCGAACAGCAGGGTCTTGCCCTTGAAGCTGAACAGCGTGACCAGGCTCTGGTTGTTGATCATGTTGTTGGCCATGCCGGCCTTGGCCGCCAGCATGTCCGGCTGCACCTCGGCTACCCTGCGCTCGATCGCGGCGCGCGGAATCAGCTTGAGCACCGGAGCGTCGAATGCGCCGGCCACGATGGCGAATTGCTCGGCGAAGGGATGGATCGGGCCCGACAGCGTCGCGGCTTCCGAGGCGATGTATTCCTGGCCCTTGGCCGAGGTCTTGCCGAGCATCGCGCGGTCGGTCGGCGGCCCCAGGATCTCCACGCCCAGGCCGCTATCGGCCAGGCTCGGCGGCAGCGTCGGCGTGTCGCCGGCCTTGTAGTAGTCGATCGGCGGATTGTTGGGAAAGCCGTGCAGCACTTCGAAGGCGCCCGGATTCTGCGCCCCACCCTTGGCGTTCATCGCCGCCTCGGTGATGTTTTCCACCATGTGGACATAGTCTTCGTCGTCGGCGCCGCGGGCGCGCAGCGCCAGCGACTGGCGCACGTCCTGCGCCACGGCGGCGATGTTGGACTGGATCGCGAGCGCCTGCTTGTCGTTCGGATTCTCGTACCAGGACATCCAGATGCGGTCGACGGTGAACTGCTTGAAGGCCTCCTTGCACTTGGAAAAGCCGGTGACGTGGTCGGCGTGGCGGTGGGTGACGACGATCAGCGCCAGGTGCTTGCCGGTCTCCTCAGCCATATGATCGACCGCGGCGGCGATCGAATGCGTGTCTTTCGCATGCACGCCGCAATCGATCAGGATGTGCTTGGGGCCGGCGGCGGTCGGCACCGTGACCAGGAAGAAATCGCCGAAGCCGACGCGGTACATCCGCACGCGCAGGCCGGTGGGATTCTTGCCCGGCTTGCCGGCGGGCACCTTCGCCGGCGCCGCCTTCTTCTTGTGCGGCACGGCTTTCTTGGCCGTCTTCTTCTTCTTTTTCACCGTCTTCTTGACGGACTTCTTCTTCGCTTTCTTCTTCGCAGCCATGATCAAAGCCCCGCGTGGATGAGACCGAAATCGATCCGCCAGGCGCCGTCGATCGCCTTGGTGTCGAGCGCGCCGGACTTCTTCGGCCTGTGGTCGTGCTCGTCATGCCGTCCGGTGCGGGGCAGCATCGCGAAATGCGCCGCCTGGCGCTTCTTGCGCTCCGGCGTGCGGTGCTTGGGGATCACATAGTGGATGCTGGGCTCGGCGCGCTTGCCCTTGTCGAGGAACTCCTGCCAGATCAGCAGCGTGACGCCGCTGCGGAAGGGATAAGGGCCGGTCTCCTGGTCGTCCTGCAGATAGGTGGTCTCGACCAGCTCCACCACCATGTCGGTAATCAGGTTGCCGTGCGGTCCGATGCGGAAGATCGGATGGAAGGACGGCGCCGCGATCGGCCCGTGATCCGCGCCGAAGCCCAGCGCCGCGGCGTTGTCCTTGGCGTATCGGCGCAACAGGCTGCCATTGTGGTCCTGTTCGTCCTTGGTCAGCCCGTTGGGATCGCCGAAGATCAGGCCTTGCACCGGCGGCAGCGCCTTGTCGGCGACCTGCGGCCAGCACACCGAGCCCTCGGTGAGCGACGCGGCGTTCTTCGGCGTGATGCCGCGCAGGCGGAACGCTTCCAGGAAGGCGGCGCGCACGCCGTCGGGATCGGCGGGATAGAAGTCGGCATGCGCCGTGACGATGGCGCGCAGGAAATCGCCGAACTCGATGTCGACCGGCGGGCAATAGTCGAGCGCCCGGGCGCAGATCGAGAAGAATTCCTCCGCCGTGCGGCTCGCCTCGCGCGCCAGGCGCCCCGCCAGCGCTTCGGGCAGGTCGACGGGATTGAGCGGCCCGCCGCCGGCCCGGAAGATGCGGAACAGATCGGCGGTGCGCCGGGTGTAGATCGTGAAATAGGCGTCGAACACCGCCGCCACCAGGATCGCGCCGCGGTCGTGCGGCTCGCTCAGGGTCTCGATGTCCTTCGAATTGGGCAGCGTGCCCAGCATCTGGCGCAGGCCCCGGTTCATGCCCGAGCCCTCGCCGAACTGCAGCGCCAGCTGCACCAGGGGATTGATCTGCGCGATCTGCGCCTGGATCTGCGGCTTGCCGTCTTCGTCTAACGCTTCGGCTTTCAGCTTGGCGTCGAACAGCCGCCCGCCGGTCTTCATCAGCGTGTCGAGCAGCACTTCCTTGTGCGAGAAGTGGCAGAACAGGGCCGAGAGGTCGGCGAAGGCTTCGTGAAACGCGGCGACGTCGATATTGGTCGGCTCGGTGAAATAGCTGCGGATGCCGTCCAGGATGGCATGCGTCGTCTCGTGCGCGATGACGTCGTGCGACAGGCAGGAATAGATGACCTGGCCGGGCAGGTTGTCGCCGGGATTGCTGGCGCTGGCGCGGAAATAGCCGAACAGGATGCCCTGCGCGGCACGGCTGTAGAACGCATTGGCGTCGGCCATGGCGTGGGGATAGAGGAACAGGACGTCGCGGACGCGGTCCTTGCCGGGATCGCCGGCCTTGGCGGGCGGTTTGCTGCCCTTGCCGCCGTCCACCGGCTTGTCGAACTTCGCCCAATGCAGGCGGCGGCCGAGCGCGACTTCGAAACGCTGCAGCGTCTCGCTCGCCACGGCATAGACCATCTGCTGGTGGAAGCGCGGATCGGCCTCCGAAGGGTCGAGGCCCTGGCGCATGACGATGTAGGGATTGTCGAGATCGACCGGCGGGTAATAGACCTTCTGCTTGCCGTCATAGTCGATCACCGCGAAGCGTTCGCCGACCGGACCGGGCTCCAGCTTCTCGTATTTGACCCGCGCCACCATCTGGTTGCCGACATAGCGCCCGGCGCCGGGATCGAAGGCATAGACGCGCAGGGGCCGCTCGGTCGGCTTGGCGATCCGCAGCGGATCGGTAGGCGTGTCGGCCATCGGCATCCCCTGAAGGCGAATCGAAAGGATCCGGCGTGCGGCGCGATGCGGCGGCACCGACTTTCGATTCGTCCCGACAATTTCGAACGAAACCCGAAGGCTACGCGGGGTCTTTCACCAGGCGAAAGCGCGCGCCGCAGCGCACGGCGCAACCCATGCAAGCTAGCCCAGAGAGTGCGCGAAATCCACCGGCGGCAGAACCTTGGGGATGGGCAGTGCGGTTCGCCGAACACGGCTTGCGGCACAGCATCGCGCCGCTAGTCTTGCAGCGATGCGCGGGGACGAGCGTCACGGATCGGGCGGCCGCAAACGGCGTCCGCGAAGCGCGCGCTCCCGCGGCTTGAGGTGCTGCTTATGGGTCTGGCGTGGGGCGATACCCGAATTGTGTTCTTGATCGGGCCGGTCGCGATCAAAGTGCCGCGAGTCAAAATTCTGTGGTGCCTGGCGGCCTGGCGGCAATACCGCAGCGAACGCCATCCCCGTCCGGCCAGCGCTCTTTTCCGCTACCTGCTTCAAGGCGTGCTGTGCAATCGGGAAGAAGCGCTGTTCTACGCCAAGCATGAAGACCTTCCCCTGGCGCGCGTGATCGCAATCGGCCTGGCCGGCACGGTGCTGATACAGGAACGCTGCCTGCCGGCGACCGACGCCGAGCTGCGGCACTGGCTGCCCATGCGCCTGAAGATGTACGGCGTGCCGGTGCATGGCGATCTGACCAAGGCCAACAATGTCTGCCGGATCGAGCGCGGGCTCTGCCTGGTCGATTTCGGCAGCGAGGAGTCGCGGCGCCAGTTCGTCGAGGTCTTCGCGGCAAGCTGAGGGGACGCGGCCGGCGGGCGGGAGCCTAAAAGGACGGGCGGGAAGGGTTGGGGTTCGCAGATGCTGAGCATGCACCCGGCGACGTTGATGGTCCGCGTTTGGCTCCTGTGCTGGCTCGCCTTCCTGGTACTGCCTTTTCAACTCGTCAGCACGACGCTGACGCTCTATGGCCTGGCCGTGTTTCTGCTGTTCCTGGCGGCGTTCTGCGCCGGAACGGCGCTGGTGGCGGTTCCCGGCGATGCCCTGGCGACGCGCGCGATGCCGCGTCTGGACTCGTCGCAGGCCGATTTGTGGCTCGAAATCGCCGCGCTGATCGCGATCGTCTTCTATCTGATCGACGTGCAGCAGAAGAACATCTTCGATCTCGCCGCAACCTACCTGCAGCGCTCCGATGCCGCCGATGCGCTGCTCAGGGGCGCGCAGTCGAACAGCTCGATTGCGTTTCAGATCGCGTTTCTGTTCTACCCGGCGGGGTATGTCTATGTCGCGAACCAGATCATCTTCCACGAGAAGATTCAGGCCGTGCGGCTGGTGTTTTTCGGGTTCTTTCTGCCGCTTCTGGCGTCGCTGAGCATGGGCGGCCGCGGCCCGCTCTTCTATTCCATCGCGGTGGGCCTGGTCGCGCTGGGCGCCCGGCGCCGCTATTTCGGGCCGCCGGCGCCGCGGCCGGCGGCCGACCGGAAAACTTGGGCGCGAAGGCTGGCCTTGATCGGGATCGCTCTGGGCCTGGCCGGCGCCGTCACCTATTTTTCCGTGGTGTTTCTGGTCCGCGCCGAGGCCGCCGGCGGCGCCCCCTTCATGTTCGCGGTTGCCGAGCGGACTTGGGGCATCGGATTTCACGGCCCGTTGTCCGAGCTGTTGTTCGCCCTGCTGGGCGACACCGCGACGTTCCTGCTCTTCGTGAGCGCCTGGTATCCCGTCCAGGGCATCGTGATGTCGAACGTGATTTTCTCGCAGTATGACGGCCCGGCCCAGCTCGGGGTCTATGGCGTCGATCTGGCGACGGCGATCATGCGGCGGGTCGACGGACCAGCCGTCGGCGCCGGATTCGATTCGCTGATGCAGCTGGGCACCTATGGATTTCTGCCGACGGCGTTCGGTTCGCTCTATGTCGACTTCTATTTCTTCGGCCTGTTTTTCGCCGGGCTATGGGGCTATCTGGCGGCCATCGTCTGCCGGCATATTCGCCTCGCCGAGGACGCCCGCTGGCTGCTGGCCGGCCCCTTCGTCGTGCTGGGCATCGTCTTCAGCTTCGACAACACGCCGATCGGATTCTCGAACGGCCTGATCACCCATTTCTGGCTCCTGATCGCCTTTCTGCAATTGCGCAAGCGCGCCGCGCCTTCGTTCGATTTTCAACAAGAGCCCTCGGTGGCGATCTGAGGGGGGGAGCTTGCCTTGAAAGGATCGGGCGGTGCGATTTGAAGCTCTTGCCAAGCGCTATGCCGGCGGCAGGGCGCTGCGCTACGACGCGGTGCGTGCGCAGGAGCCCGAATGGACGGCGGAGCAAGCCATCGTCGAACGGCTTCTCGCCGGGTTCGCGCCGGGGACCTCGATCCTGGACGTGCCGGCCGGGACCGGACGCTTTCTGGAATCCTATGCGAAGCTCGGCCTGGTGCCCACCGGCATGGACATCTCGGCCGATATGCTCGCCATGGCCAAGGCCGGAGCCCAGGCGCGCGGCATCGCTCCAAGGCTGGCCGTCTGCGACATCCGCAGCCTCCCACTGGCGGACAAAAGCGTCGACGCCGCACTGTGCGTGCGCTTCGTCAATTGGATCGACTTTCGCGGCATGGCGGCAGTCCTGCGCGAGATCGCGCGCGTCACCCGAACCGCTGTGATCCTGGGAATACGCGTCATGCCGCCGCCGCGCAGCTTCGCGCAGTGGCTGGGCCATCGCGCCATTGCGCTGCGCAACGCCGGCCTGGGGCGCTACTATCACGACGAGGAAGCGGTGGCGGCGTTGTTCGAAGACCTCGGATTTGCCGTCGCGCGGTCTGAGGCGCTGCTGCCGCAACGCAGCCGCGCCCGCTACGAATTCTACTTGCTGCTGCGGCGCGGCGATGCCAGGGCCGCGCGATAAGGGCCAAGGTCCCATCCGGGATAGCGCGCCTGTGCCCGCGCCAGCGTCGTCTCGGTCCAGAACGGATCGCCCGGCATCTGCACGCCGAAACAGGCCAGCTGCTCCGGCGCCGCATGCTCGAAGATGCGCCGCCAGGGCTTCAAATGATGGAACTGCCAGGCGTGATAGCCGACCGCCTCGTCGCCCGCCTTCTTGTAGCAGGCCATCACCGCATAGCGGTGTCCGCCCGGCGCCGTCAGGTTGGTGCCGCGGTGATAGACGTCGATGCCGTAGGGAACGATGGTGCCCGCCGGCGCCGCGCTCGAGCGCTCATGGCGCTGCAACTGCTCCTGCAGCGACGCCTGCGTCTTGGGATCGCGGCTCAGCGTCGCGTCCGGTCCGGCGAAGGCGATGCTGTCGCTGCGCCGGACGTAATGCATCGCGCCATGCGCTTCGCTGACGTCGCTGAAATAGCACAGGATCGTCACGCAATTCTTCGTCGCGTCCTCCGACGGCGCCGTCAAAGTGTGATTGACGAAGTCACAATGGAAGGGCTGGTCGTAGTCGGCATCGCCGGTGAACTTCGCCCACACTTGGCATTGATAGAGATGGACGCGGCTGGCGTTCAGCGCCTCCCGGGCGAAGGCGATCAGCGCCGGATGCACGCCGATCAGGTTCAGCGCCGGCGAGCAGTCGAACGGGATCGCCTCGAAGCTCGCGAACTGCGCGTCGTTGAAGCGCCCGATCTCGCCGGGCTTCTTCTTGTTCAGGGCATCGGCGGCGCCGGCGGTGCGCCCGAACACGGTCTCGAAATCGGCGCGCACCGCGGCGATCTCGTCCGGAGTGAAGAAGTCGTGGACCAGCACCACGCCGTCGCGGCGCCAAGTCTCGATATGTTCGGGGGCGTATCGCGCCGTCATCCCCGATCCTAACGCGACCTTGGCCGCGCCGCGCAAGGGCCCCGGCGGACGCAGGGCGGCGCGCGCCGCTAGCGCGCGTTCGCGGGCACCGGGGCGCAGACCGTGACCAGCCCGACCTTGGAAATGTCATCCGTCCCCGGCGCCGTCAGCACCGACACGCTGGCCGCGGCGGCGGTGCACTCCTCCTTCGACGCGTAGGTCGCGCCATGGAAGCTCGGCGTCACCGAAGGCGGCGAATTGAAGCCGTTCGAGACGACGACGTAGACGAGCAGCATCCAGACCATGCCGCGCTCCTTTTTGGCGGGCGGACACTGGCACGGCGCCGGGACGCTGCGCCGCAACAAACTCTCCTGTTGGTGAACGATCTTGCCGCGCCGTGCCAGGGCGCCAATTTACCATGCGTTAACGCTTTGCTGGGACGGTGGCAGCGGTCCTCTCTCGGTCGAAAGCACGCCGATGGCTCAGCCCGCAATATCGCCCCTCGACTTCACGCCGCCGCTCGGCGAACGGCGCGGACCCGACCCCGCCAGCCGCGGCCTGGAAGGGCCGGCCAACCGCGCCTTGTCGGAACTGACCCTGGCGCTCAGCGGCGGCGAGGCCGAAGAGGGTGCCTGGAGCATGGGCAAGACGCTGCGCTTCATCCTCATCGGCTGCGGTGCCTTCTGGCTCGCGGCGGCGGTTGCGTCCTACATGCTGTTCTGATTTCGGCTGCGCGTATCGACGCCGCCGGCTGCTCAAAAAAATGTCACGTTAGTGATGTCGGCAGGCGCTGTCCGGCCGCGCTTCTGAAGCCGCCTCAGTCATGCTATTCACCGCTCCTGGCGCGCGAGCGCGGAAACGGTGAAGCGCGGGGTTCCCATGCGTTTGTTGATTACCGGCGGAGCAGGATTCATCGGCTCGGCCGTCGTGCGTCATTGCCTGCGCCACACCGACCATCACGTCGTCAACCTCGACAAGCTGACCTACGCCGCGAACCTCGACAGCCTGAACGAGGTGCTGCCGCACAATCGCTATGCCTTCGAGCAAGCCGACATCTGCGATGCGGCGGCGGTGCGGCGCGTGTTCGAGCTCCACGATCCCGACGCGGTGATGCATCTGGCGGCGGAATCGCATGTCGACCGCTCGATCGACGGCCCCAAGGCTTTCGTCGAGACCAATGTCGACGGCACCTTCGTGATGCTGGAGGCCGCGCGGCGGCACTTCGCCGCTCTTTCGACGCCGCGCAAGGCGCAGTTCCGCTTTCATCACGTGTCGACCGACGAGGTCTTCGGCTCGCTGCCGCAGGACGGCTTCTTCACCGAGACGACCGCCTATGCCCCCAACTCGCCCTATTCGGCCAGCAAGGCGGCATCCGACATGCTGGTGCGGGCCTGGCACCACACCTATGGCTTGCCGGTGGTCATCAGCAATTGCTCCAACAATTACGGGCCGTACCAGTTTCCCGAGAAGCTGATACCGGTCGTCATCCTGGCGGCGCTCGAAGGGCGCGAGATTCCGGTCTACGGCGCCGGCACCAACATCCGCGACTGGCTGTTCGTCGACGATCACGCCCGGGCGCTGCTCGCGGTCATCGAGCGCGGCAAGGCCGGCGAGAGCTACAATGTCGGCGGCCGCAATGAAGCGAGGAACATCGACCTGGTGCGGCTGTTGTGCCGCACGCTCGACGAGCTGCTGCCGCACGGCAAGCACAAGCCGCATGAGAGCCTGATCAAATTCGTCTCCGACCGCCCCGGCCACGATCAGCGCTACGCGATCGACGCGGCCAAGATCGAGCGCGAACTCGGCTGGACGCCGAGCGTGAATTTGGAAGACGGCCTGCGGCACACCGTGGCGTGGTATCTAAAAAATGCCTGGTGGACCGACGCGATCCGCAGCCGCGGCTTCCGCGCCGAGCGCATCGGCCTGGCCAAGGAAAAGGCCGCTGCCGGGTCATGACGGCCGATATCCAAAAGACCGCGATCGAAGGTCCGCTCCTGATCACGCCGAAGCGCTTCGGGGATTCGCGCGGCTTTTTCTCGGAAACCTACAATGCCGGCGAACTTGCCGCCGCCGGCATTCACTTGGTCTTCGTCCAGGACAACCATTCGCTGTCAGCCGAGCGCGGGACGGTGCGCGGGCTGCATTTCCAGTCGCCGCCCAAGGCGCAGGCCAAGCTCATCCGGGTCGTCAAGGGACGCATCCTGGACGTCTTCCTCGACATTCGGCGCGGTTCGCCGACCTATGGACAACACGGCGCCGTGGAGCTCAGCGCGGAAAACGGGCGCCAAGCCCTGATCCCGGTGGGATTTGCGCACGGCTTCTGCACGCTCGAGCCGGCGACGGAGGTTCTCTACAAGACGACGGACTATTACGCGCCGCACGCCGAAGGCGGGGTCCGCTGGAACGATTCGGCGCTGGGCATCGCCTGGCCCGACTTCGCCGGGAGCAATCTGTCGCCCAAGGACCGCGATTTGCCGCTCCTGGCGGCGCTCGACACGCCGTTCGCGGTCTGACCCGCCGTGACCGCAGCCAAACCGCTTTCCATTTTGCAGTTCGGCGCCACCGGACAGGTGGCTCGGGCGCTGCTGCGCGCCGCCGCGCCGCGGCAAGACATTTCGCTGCTGGCCTTGGGCCGCGGCGATGTCGATCTGACCAAGCCGGACGCCGCGGCGCGCGTCATCCGCGACGCCGGGCCCATCGATGCGGTCGTAAACGCCGCGGCCTATACCGCCGTCGACAAGGCCGAGTCGGAACCGGAGCTTGCGCATCTGGTCAACACCGCTTCGGTTGCCGCGATGGCGCAAGCCTGCGCTGCCCGCGGCGTGCCGCTCGTCCATCTTTCGACCGACTATGTGTTCGACGGCACCAAGACCGCGCCCTATGGCGAGGGCGATGCAACCGCGCCCTTGGGCGTCTATGGTCGCACCAAGCTGGCGGGTGAGGATGCGATCCGGGCCGCCTGGCCCAAGCATGCGATCCTGCGCACCTCCTGGGTCTACAGCCCGTGGGGCACCAATTTCGTCAAGACAATGCTGCGGCTGGGCGCCGAGCGCGACGTGTTGCGCGTGGTGGACGACCAGCATGGCGCGCCGACTGCCGCGGGCGACATCGCGCAGGCCGTTCTCGCCATCGTGCCGCGCCTTGCCGGCGATGCGGTGTCCGATCCGGCGCTGTTCGGCACGTTCCACTATGCCGCCGCCGGAGAGACGACGTGGCGGCGCTTCGCCGAGGCGATCTTCGCCGGCAGCGCCAGCTGGAGCAGCGCCGCGCCCAAGGTCGTGCCGATCGCAACCGCGGAATATCCGACCCCGGCCCGGCGGCCTTCGAATTCGCGGCTGGACTGCTCAAAAATCGAGCGTGTTTACGCTGTCGCGCGGCCCCCATGGCAGCTGGCGCTGGCCGGTGTATTGGAAGATATCAAGGCGGCACGGCGGGAGCAGCAGGCATGAAGGGCATCGTATTGGCGGGCGGTTCGGGGACGCGGCTCTATCCGCTGACGCTCTCGACCTGCAAGCAGCTCCTGCCGGTCTATGACAAGCCGATGGTCTACTATCCGCTCTCGACCTTGATGCTGGCCGGCATCCGGGACGTCCTGATCATCACCACGCCCGAGGACCAGACGGCCTTCAAGCGGCTGCTTGGCAGCGGCGAAGCCTGGGGCATGCGGTTGTCCTATGTCGTCCAGCCGCGCCCCGAAGGTTTGGCGCAGGCCTACATTCTGGGCGAGGACTTCGTCGGCGGCGATTCCAGCGCTCTCATCCTGGGCGACAACATCTATTTCGGCCACGGCATGCCTGAGATGCTGACCCGCGCGACCGAACGGACGCACGGCGCCACCGTGTTCGGCTATCGCGTGCGCGATCCGGAGCGCTATGGCGTCGTCGCGTTCGACGCAGCCGGCAGAGCGCTCTCCATCGAAGAAAAGCCGGACAAGCCGAAATCGAACTATGCGGTCACGGGGCTCTATTTCTACGATAGCCGCGCCGCCGGATTCGCGCGGCAGATCAAGCCGTCGGCGCGCGGCGAATTGGAGATCACGGCGCTGAACAACCTCTATCTCGAAGACGGTTCGTTGTCGGTGGAGGTGATGGGCCGCGGCATGGCGTGGCTCGACACCGGCACGCATGAGTCGCTGATGGAGGCCGGCGAGTTCGTCCGCATCCTGGAAATGCGCCAAGGCCTCAAAGTGGGCTGCCCGGAGGAAGTCGCCTACCGCAAGGGCTTCATCGGCCGGGCGCAGCTCATCTCGCTGGCCAAGGGTCTGGAGAAGAGCGGTTACGGCCGCTACCTGCTTCAGGTGGCCGAGGACTGAGACGGATCGCGGCTGCGCCAGATGCCGCTTTCGGCGATGGCGATGCCCATGATGAAGGCGAAGATCGTCGCGATGGCTGGAATCTGCATCGAGAAATCGAAGATCGCATGGGCGCCGACCAGCACCATCGCCGCCAGGCCGAGCGCGGGATAGAGCCGCCGCTCCCTGCGCCGCCGCGACAGGCCCTTCGCGCATTGCGCCGCCAATGCCCCGAAACCGAGCAGGAGCACCGCGGTGGCAGGAATGCCCATGTCCATGGCCAGCTCGATATAGGTGTTCTGCGCCTTGTCCCAATAGCGGCGCGACGGCAGCCGGTCGTCGCGATAGAGCGGAAAGGCCTCGGGAAACGTGCCGAAGCCGTGCCCGAGCCAGGGCGACGCCTCGATCGCGTCGATCATGATCTTCCACGATTGCGTGCGATAGCTGTCTTCGACGCCTTCGCTCGCGACGCGGTTGATGAGCGAGCTGCCGAACAAAAAAAGCGACAGCCCCGCGACACCGGCGAAGGCGGCGAGGTGGACGATGGGACGGCGCTTGTCGCTCAGCAAGCGCGCCTGCGACAGCAGGAGCACGAGCGCGCCGGCGGCGAGCAGCGTCGAGGTCATACCGGCCCGCGACAGCGTGAGCAGCAGCGCGACGGCGGCCGCCAGCAGGGCGCTGGCCGCCCACCACTGATGCGCGAGCACCAGCCCGAGCCGCACCGTCAGGCGTTGCAGGACACTCTCAGCCGAGACCCGGCGCAATTCGCCGAATTCGCGCAGTAGCAGCCCGATGCAGACGATGCAGATCAACCCCAGATAGGTCGCAAAGCTGTTGCGGTTGATGAACGGTCCGGTGGCGACGCCGAGATAGTCGGCCTTTCTCTGCCAGGCGACGCAGCAATCGCCGGTTGCCAGCCCGATCAGGCCGTAGGCGGCGTAGAGCCCGCCCGATAGAACCAGAACCAGCACGGCGCCGCGCCGGCGTTGCGGCTCGCGCAGCAGGAACACGGCGCTGACGCCGGCCGCGAAATAGCCGCCGGATTTGGTCAAGGCGGCCCAGGTTGCCGCCGGATCGATCGAGATCGTCGCCTCCGGCGCGCCCGTCCCCAGCACCCGCGCGCTCTCGGCCCAGAGCGGATGCGGCAATCCGCCGGGGAGTCCGGGAACGATCTGGACCACGGCCCACAGGCCGAACGTCATGAAACTGAGAAGGGCGGCGGTCAGCCATGGCGACCAGGCGATGACGACGGGTTCCGTGCGAACAATAAGTGCGAGCGCGGTTAACGCCAGCACCAACCCCGAGAGCGTCGAGAGGATCAGCATGCTCTCCGAACCGTTCGAGCCGAAGGGCAGCGGTGCAAGCGCGGCGATGGCGAGCAGGAGGCCATAGCCCGCGTTTTCCAATTGGCGAGAAAGGGCCGGGCGCAGGCGGGATGTCATAGCCATACTGTCCGAACTTTGCTCTAATTGATCAAGCACCGGCCGGCGGCCGTTAACGAACCATCGACATCGCGAGTTCGCAGTTGAGTCTGTCTTGCGGCCATGAACCCTCCGAAAGCCCGGCACCCAAATCCGGCTGCCCCGACGTGTCGATCATCGTCGTCAGTTACGGGACGCGCGAGATGACTCTCGCCTGTCTCGCCTCCATCGTGCGCGAGACCCGCGCCGCCGCCTACGAAGTCCTCGTCGTTGACAACGCCTCGCCCGACGGGTCGGCCGAGGCGATCGCGGCCGCCCATCCGTCGTTCCGGCACCTGCCGCAAATGCGCAATCTCGGCTTTGCCGCCGCCAACAATCTCGCCGCCGAATTGGCGCAAGGCGAATATCTCTTGCTGCTCAATCCCGACACCGTGGTGCTCGACGGCGCGATCGACAAGCTCGTGGCGTTCGCCCGGCGGCGGCCGCAGGCCGGCATCTGGGGCGGGCGCACGCTGTTCGGCGACGGCAGCTTGAACCCCAGCTCCTGCTGGCGCCGCCAGAGTCTGTGGAATCTGTTCTGCCGCGGCGTCGGCCTCGCCATGCTGTTTCCCGATTCGCCGCTGTTTCATTCCGAAGGCTATGGCGGCTGGAAACGCGACAGCGAACGCGAGGTGGATGTCGTCACCGGATGCCTGCTGCTTATCGGACGTACCTTGTGGCGCGCCCTCGGCGGCTTCGCGCCGGAGTTCTTCATGTACGGCGAGGACGCCGATTTGTGCCTGCGGGCCAGGACGCTGGGGGCGCGGCCGGCGATCACGCCGGAGGCGACGATCGTGCACTATGGCGGCGCGACCGAGCAGAACAGCGCCCGCAAGAACAAGCGCATCCTGGCGGCCAAGGCGCTGCTCATTCGGCATCACACCTGGCGCGTGCTGCGGCCCATGGCGCTCGCTTTGCTTGCGCTTCGTCCCGCCATCAAGGCCGCCGCGGCGCGCGAGCATTCGGTCTGGTCCGAAGTGTGGCGGGCCCGGTTTCTTTGGACGAGAGGGAAGTTCGAACCCGAGACCCTTGCTGTGAACATGCCGCGGGATGAACCGGCCCCATGACCATCGCCGACCTGCGCACCCCGACCCTCAGGCCGCCTTCCGGGCGCCTGGCCGCGCCCGCGAGAGCTCCATGGCTCTATGTCGGAAGGATCCCGCTCGCCGTCCAAATCTTTCTCGCCTCCGTCGTCTGGCCCGCCGGATTCGCCGTCACGCTGGGCGGCCTGTATTTGCCGGTCTATCGCATCGCGCTGCTGCTGCTGCTGCCGTTTGCGGCGCTCGAATTGTTTCGCGCCCAGATCAAATTCAAGGCGCCGGACTATCTCATTGTGGCGTTCGCGCTCCTGCAGGTGGTTTCCTTGACCATCCAGCACGGCTTCACCGACACCTTCATCGCCATCAGCGTCAGCGCCATCGCGCGGACGAATACTCTCATCAATTCGGGAACCACGATCGTAGAGACCTTGGGTCCCTATCTGCTGGCGCGAGCCTATATCAAGAACCGGTCGGATTTGGCAGCAACCGCGCGCCTGCTGATCTATGTAACCATCGGCATCGGAGCCTTCACCCTTGTCGAGACGTTGACGGGATTCTCGGTGTTCGGCGGCGTGACCGGTTTCGGACTGATCCGCTTCGGCCTGCATCGCGCCGCTGGGCCTTTTCCCCATCCGATCCTCTGGGGCCTTTTCGCCGCCAGCACCTTTGCCTTCGCCTTGTCGAAAGACGTCATCAGCGGAAGGCTAGCGCCGCAAATCTACGTTGCGGCTGCCATCTTGCTGGCCGTCGGAACCTCGGTTTCGTCGGCCGCATTCGCGGCGGTGGTCCTTCAGGCGGCCCTGCTGCTCTGGTTCCACTATTCGGCCCAGCTGAAGTATCGCGGCTGGTATTTCTCGGGCGCCGCGGTCGCGACCTATCTGTTTATTGCGATCTTTTCGAACCGAACCCCGATGCAGGTCATCTTCAGCTACGCGGCGCTGGATTCATGGACCGGATTCTATCGGACGCTGATCTGGCGCTTCGGCTGGGAGGATTTCCTGGCCTCGCCTGTGACCGGGATCGGCTATCACGACTGGGCACGGCCGCGCTGGATGACGTCGAGCATCGATGCCTTTTGGCTGGTCATTCTGCTGCGCTACGGCCTGCTCGCCGTCGGTCCCTTGATCGCCGGAATTTGGACAAGTTTGCGCCGCGCCGCGTTGGCCGTTCCCGCCGCGGCCGGCAAATCGGGTCTCGACCTGGTATATTTCTGGCTGGCCTCGCTGGCCTCGCTCCTGATCGGAGGCTTCACGGTGCATTTTTGGCAGCAGAGCTACGTCCTGCTGTTTTTCCTGATCGGATTCTGGGGCGCATTCGACGGCAATTCGAAGCCGCCGCGCGCCCAGCGGCTGCCGGCGGCATGACCGACACTAGCGACATATTGGGCGCGCTTTTCGCGGAGGATGGCGCCGCTTCCGCGGTGTCGCGGACGGCGCCGGACGGCGACTGCGTGTTTTCGGTGTGCACGCTGGTCACCGACAAGGCGGAATACGAGAAGACGCTGCGCAGCTTTCTGGCGCGGGGCTTCGATCTCGGCAACAGCGAGTTCGCGGTCGTCGACAACCGAAGCGCCAACCGGCTCGATGCGTTCGCGGGAATTCGGGAATTCGTCTGTTCCGCCCGCGGCCGCTATGTCGTCATCTGCCACCAGGATGTCGAACTGATCGAGGATGGGTTCGACGTGCTTCTGGCGCGCCTGCGCCATCTGGACGACACCGCGCCCAATTGGGCGGTTGCCGGAAATGTCGGCGTTCGGGGTCTGACGAATTGGACCGCCCGGATCAGCGATCCCCACGTCCGGGACGCGCGGGTCGGCCGTTTCCCCACCGCGGTGGACAGCATCGACGAGAACTTCATCGTCATCAAACGCGCGTCCGGACTGGTGCCGTCGGACGATCTGTCGGGCTTTCACTTCTACGGTCTGGACCTCTGCATCCAGGCCGAGCGCCGCGGGCTCGAGGCCTATGTGATCGACTTCCACCTGCTTCATAAGAGCGCCGGCAACAAGTCGGCGGCGTATTTCGCGGCGCGCACGGCCATCGAAAACAAATATGCGCAAGAATCTCGCGGCCGTATTGTCCGGACGCCTTGCGAATATGTCTTTCTGGGATGGACGAGCCGGCTGCGCACCTTGCGCTGGTGGCTGGGCAAGATCATCTGGCTCGCCGGCCGCGCCAACCCGATTCTAAATGCGCCACCGCGAGCCATCCAGACATGAAAGACACAAGTCCGCGCTCAAGTATGAAATTGGTTCTCCGCTTCCGACGGCATGCCTCGATGTATCGTCTGAAGGTCAGCGCCGTATGTGACGGAAATTCGCTCAATGCGTAAGATATCTCTCTGCGTTTTTTTTTATCAGCATAAAAGCTTCGCCGAGTCCTGCATACGAAGCATCGCCAAGCTGCGGTGCTTGCCCGACGAGATAATCATCAGTGATGATGCATCGAACGATGGCACGCAACAGATCGTGATCGATGCCGTGAGAGCCTCGGGGATCGAGGCTCTTGTCGCATTTGAACTCAATGGGAAAAACATTGGCCTAATTCCCCAGGTGAACAAGGCCGTGCAGAAAAGTTCTGGAGATATCATTTTCCTTCTGGGTGGCGACGACGAGGTCGATTCCAACTATGTGTCGCGCTGTCTTGCCGAATTTGATGACGATCGCGTTATGGGCGTGAGTGTTGATCCCGCCGTTATCGACAGTCTTGGGCGCCCACTAGGGCGGTTGAGGTCGCGGCGCGGAGACGAAAGGCTAAACTGGCGGTCATGGATCACGGCAGAGCCGTCATATCACTGTGCGTTTCGCCGGCAGGTATTCGACATGTTCGGGCCGTTGACCGATGGAGGAGGCGAAGACGTCCAACTTCAGTTACGTGAGCTCGTTCTCGGCGATCTTAGCGTGCTAGATATCCCGTTGGTGCGTTATCGGCGCCACGATGCAAGCCTGTCGAACATCGCTCATCGGTCATCGGTAACTCGGGTAGAGTGGACGCAAGAGATGATACGGTGGAATTTGTTAAACCTGCGCTCCTTGGAGAATTGTATCTCGACGCTGGACAAGATTGAGACGGCAGGTCTGGTCTCAGAAAATGTGGCGAGGCCGATGCGCAAAATGCTAAAGAGCAAATGCCTTGGTTACGCCGTGGATTATAATCTGCTATCGGGCAACCCGATTTCTTTGTCGGATCAGATTGCCCGAGTTCGCAGGGATGGTACCGCAAAATCTGCGATTAAGGCATTGCTAGGGTTGGTTGCCCCTCCCATCGCGCGCCGTCTAATGTTTGCTGCTCATGTCCGCTATCTCAATCGGAAATATGAGGCGGCCGGAAAGGCCGATGCGGCTGGTCGGGATAACAACCGAATTTGACGCAGTTTCGACGGTGATACACAGTGGCGAATAGCCAGGTGGCGAAGATGACAATCCAAGCGTGCAAGCTTATCGACCTGCCGAAAATCTCCGATCCGCGGGGAAATCTCACCTTCATCGAGACCGATCGCCACGTCCCGTTCGCCTTCAAGCGCGTCTACTACCTCTACGACGTGCCGGGCGGCGCCGAGCGCGGCGGCCATGCGCATCGAAAGCTCCACGAATTCGTGGTCGCCATGTCGGGCAGCTTCGACGTCGTGTTGAACGATGGCCGGGAGCGCAAGGTCTTTCACCTCAATCGCTCCTATCACGGCTTGTATATTTCGCCCATGGTTTGGCGGGAGCTGGGAAATTTCTCGTCCGGCTCGGTCTGTCTCGTCCTCGCATCCGACTATTACGACGAGAGCGACTATCATCGCGATTACGATGTGTTCCTGAAAGCTGTGGCGCGGTGAAAGTTCCCATTCTCGATCTCAAGCAATCCTACGACGCTTTGGGCGGCGAGATCGACGAAGCGGTTCTGCGCGTCGCGCGTTCGGGCTGGTACATCCTGGGTCCCGAAGTCGAACGCTTCGAAAGCGACTTCGCGGCCTATACCGGCGCGCGCCACTGCGTTGGCGTGGCCAATGGGCTCGATGCCCTCATCCTGGCGCTGCGGGCCCTCGACATCGGCGCCGGAGACGAGGTCATCGTTCCGTCCAACACCTATATCGCAACCTGGCTCGCCATCAGCCGTGTCGGCGCCCGGCCCGTTCCGGTCGAGCCGGACCCCGGCACCCACAACATCGACCCAGGCCTGGTCGCGGCGGCGATCACGGCGCGGACCAAGGCGCTCCTGCCGGTCCATCTCTATGGCCAGCCCGCCGATCTGGACCCGCTGCTCGAAATCGCGCGCGCGCAGGGATTGAAGGTGATCGAGGACGCCGCGCAGGCGCAAGGCGCCACGTACCGCGAGCGGCCTATCGGAACCCATGGCGATGTCGTCGCCTGGAGCTTCTTTCCGACCAAGAATTTGGGTGCTCTAGGCGACGCGGGTGCCATCACCACCAATGACGCGGCGGTCGCCGACCGCATCACCGTCCTGCGCAACTACGGCTCGCGCGAGAAATATGTCTGCGAAGTCCAAGGCATGAACAGCCGGCTCGATCCCATCCAGGCGGCGGTGCTCGGCGTGAAGCTGAAGCATCTCGATGCCTGGAACGAACGGCGCCGGGTTCTGGCGCGCCGCTATCTGGCGGCGTTGCGGCAAGACGGCATCGCGCTCCCGGCGTCGCCGCAATGGTGCGAGAGCGTTTGGCATCAGTTTGTGGTTCGGGTGCAGGACCGCGACGGGCTTCAGCGCCATCTCGCCAAGGAAGGCATCGGGACGCTCGTGCATTATCCGATCCCGCCCCACCTCCAAGGCGCCTATGGTGACAGCGGCTATGCGCCCGGCGATTTTCCGCTCGCCGAGACCTTGGCGCGCGAGGTCTTGAGCCTTCCGATTTCGCCGCAGCTGTCGGACGACGAGCAGGACGCCGTGATCGGCGCCATCCGGCGCTGGAAGCCATGACCGACGGCCGCCAAGGCTATCGGCAGATTCTGCGCGCGACGGCTCTCATCGGCAGCGCTTCACTGCTGACGGTGGCGCTCGGCATCGGCCGCATGAAATTCTTCGCCGTCTTCCTGGGCCCCGCGGGCGTCGGCTTGTCGGGTCTCTACACCAATCTGATCATGACCGCGGCGACGCTGCTGGGCCTGGGCATCTCCAGCAGCGCGGTGCGCGAGATCGCCGCGGCCGGCGACGATTTGCTGAAAGCGGCGCGGGTGCGAAAGGTGATCGCCGCGCTTGCCTTCGTGATTGCGCCGCTGGCGGCGGTGCTGGTTTGGAGCCTTAGAACGCCGATCGCCGGCATCGTGCTCCATTTGCCGGGCAAGGCCACGGAGGTGGGCTGGCTCGGCATCGGCGTCGCGGCCACGATCCTGAACACGATCGGCATCGCCGTGCTTCAGGGAATGCGCCTGACGGGCCAGTTTGCGCGCGCCGGGCTTATCGGCACGGCCTTGGGCTCGGTGACGGCCGTGCTGACGATTTGGCTGCTGGGACCGCAGGGGATATTTCTTTCCGTCTTGCAGATCCCCATCGCGCTGTCGCTGGTGGCGTGGCTCTATTTGCGGCGAACGCCGGCCGCGCCGGTCCGTCTCTCGCCGTCCGATGTCTCGGCGCATGCTTGGCCCATCTTGCGTCTTGGCCTGGCGTTCATGGTTTCGTCGATATTGCAGAGCGTCGCCTTCCTGATCATCCGCACGACGCTATCGGATCGCCTGGGGCTGGCCGGCGCCGGCTATTTCCAGGCCGTCACGCTCATCTCGTCGACCTATGTCGGCTTCGTGCTGCAATCCATGGGCGGCGACTACTATCCCCGTCTCACCGCCGCGATTGCCGATCCGCCGCGCGCCCGCGAGATGATCAACCACCAGGCGCAGGTTGCCTTGGCCCTGGCGCTGCCGCTGATCGTCGCCGCCATGGGGTTCGCGCCGCTGATACTCAACGTGTTCTACAGTGCGAAGTTCGAGCCCGCCGCCGAGGTCCTCAAATGGCAGGTGTTCGGCGACGTCTTCAAGATCATGGCCTGGCCGCTGGCCTTCGTCATGCTGTCGCGCGGCGCGGCGCTGGTTTTCTTCGCGACCGAATTTCTTTGGAACGCGAGCTATGTGGTCATGGTCACTGCCGGCATCGGCAGCTACGGCTTGCCGATCGTCGGAACCGCGTATTTGGCCAGCTATGCGGTTTATCTGGCGGTTGTCTTTGTCGTGGTGCGCAGATTGGTGAATTTCCGCCTGGCCAGGAAGACCGCTCTGATGTGGGGCATCGGTGTCGGGCTTTGCACTGCGACGCTCGCGGCAACCTATCTGGCCCAGCCTTTCGGCTATGTCCTCACCGCGTGCGCCACGCTCGTGGCGGCGGGAACATCGCTGTATTTTCTCGGCACTGCCGATGCAGCGCTTGGCCGCTTCGCACCGGTGGTCGCGCGGCTGCGGGCGCTGGCAAAACGGCCGCGGCGCTAGGACGGAATCTCCGCGATCCACTGCGCGACAAGCTCCGCGGGATATCCGCGATGGAAATGCCGCCGCCAGGGATAGGCCGGCTGTTGCGAACCGTCACGCAGCTTGATGCGGGCGGTGGGTCCGCGGTCCGCCGCCGGAGCCCCCGCGAATATCCGGTCCGCGCCGACATCCTGCGACACCAGGCTGGACGCTCCGATCAGCGCGCCCTTTCCGACCGTGACGCCGGGCAGCACCACGCTCATGGTCGCGATCACCGCGAAATCGCCTATCGTGACGCCTTCCATGCAATGGCTGGGCGGATGCGGATCGTTGGTCAGAACGACATAAGGGAAAATCCAAACGAAATTTCCCACCGTCGAATGCTGCCCGATATGGACGTTGCTGTGGGTGCGGACATGTTCGCCGATCCGGCAATGGCCCTGGATGTCCGAAAGCGTTCCGATCTGAAAGCCCGCGCCTGCGATGGTCTTTTCCCGCACCGTGACGCGATGTCCCGTCACCAATCCGTCGCCGAATGTGGAACCCTGGTACAGGACGCTGTGCGAACGGATCAGCGCATTGGCGCCGATGATGAGCGGAAGTCCATCCGCCAAGGCGGACGGATATCCGATTTCGCAATGGCTTCCGATGTGGCTTCCCGCGCCGATGCGGGCGTTTGCATGCACGATCGTGAAAGCGCCGATTTCGACATCCTCGCCGATCTCGGCGCCGGGATCGACGAGGGCCGTCGCATGCGCGGTCAAGGCAGCGTCCTCCGTGAAAAAGATCGCAGGTTCGATCCTTCATTGTAGCACAACGCGGCCCCGAACGCCGCCAAACGGCGAGAAAGGCTGCCGGCGGCGGCGCTCACCGCGCGGGTTCCTTCGGCCAGATCCGCGGCGCCACGACGATGCCGATTCCGAACACGCCCTGCTGGCGGTCCTCGACGATTTCCTCGGTTTGACAGGTCTCGCGCAGCTCGTTCCAGAACGGCGCCACGCTGATGTCGGGATCGAATCTGTTTTCCAGGATGTCGTGAAAGAATATCAGCCCGCCCTCGCGGACCAACTCGCGGTAGAGAAAGAAGTCCTGCTTGACGCCGGCATAGGAGTGGTCGGCGTCGATGAAGAGCAGGTCGACCGCGCCGCCGAGGCGGCGCCGCGCTTCGTCGACGGTCTTGGGATCGTGCGAATTCATCCGCAACAGATGCAGGGTCTGCCGCGGCTCGATCATCCAGCGGAAGAATCGCCCCTTCCAGGCCGGGTAGCCGCCGCCATACATGCCGCCGGGCAAGTCGATGCTGACGAGAGTCGCGTCCGGCGCCGCCGCGCGCGACAGCAGAAACAGCGTGCCGCCGCGCGCCGTTCCGATCTCCAGAACCTTGGCGGGCTTTAGCGCGCTCGCCCGCTGGATCGCCCGGCCGATCTCCTGCCGGTTCTGATAGGGCTGCAGCAGGCCGCCGAAGCGGTCGAAGACCAGCTCGACGCAATCGGCCGGGGCCCGGCCGGCGACGTCCTTCTTCAAACGCGCGAGCGCCGCCGGCACCTGGAACAGATCCCTGGCGCCCTTGTAGGTGAGCAGCGAATTGCGCGCCAGATTGACCAACGGCTTGGCGCGGCCGGTTCGCTGGAATTGCTTCAGCTGCGCGCGCAGGCGCGGGAGTAAGGCCAGCTCAACCATTGCGATGCGTCCTCCGTGTCACGGCCGTCCTTCTCCCAACAGGGTCCCGCGGAGTCGCATGAACCGCAGCTTTATCGCCGCCAACGACTCCCTGGGGAGAATTGCGGTGATGATCGTTCGCGCCAGGCGTCTGGCCCATTCGCGCGGCTGTCGAATGGCCAGGAAGCGAAGCCGATCGGCCATGAGGGCCATGGCCGTCTGCGGCTGCAGTTCTTCCTGACGAAAGGCAAAGAGCCGCCTGCCGAGCGCCGGATCGACCAGCCACCCGCGCACCCGGTTGCTGACGTTGCGCCCATGGATGACCTGAACCCAGGCGGATTCCGGCGGAAGCTGGACGATCGGCGCGTGGCGCGACAGATGCGTGTGCCAGTCGTGCCAGATCGTCAGCGCGTCTTGCGGCGGCTCGCACATCGAGGCAAAAGCATTGCTGGCGTCGCGGTGGCGATACAGTCTGCCGCCGGCGAATGTATATCCTTCGGGAAAGTTAAGCACGGTGCGCTCGCGGCACCCGCTCGCCGCGGCTTGCTGCAATCTTTCAACGAAGGTGCGGGCAAGCATGTCGTCATTGTCGAGGCTGGTGGTCAACAGCTGCTCGTATTGGGTTCCCACGGCCGCTCCGATATCGGCAAGGAGTATCGGCTTGGGCACCGAGACGCGGAAGACCGGGTGGAAGAAGCCCAAACCCTGGTAGGCGGCGATCTTGTCTTTCGCCCAGCCCGGGGTCTCCGGGTCGAAGTAGATGATCCAGCGAAAATCCTTGCAGGTCTGCGACTGGACGGACGGCAGGCAATAGCGCTCGAACAGGTCGAAGCGATCCTCCAGCCAGCGCGCGGAGGCGCGGATCAGCCCTTCGTGACCCGGTGTCGGCAGATTGAACCGCGTGAGGAGAGCGTGCCGCAGAAGCATGACTCAGGCGCACCCCGGCATGGTCTCTGCCCGGCGCCGCGCCGCCGCGTCCGAAGAGAAGGAGAGTTCAAGCCGGCCGCTCATCCGCACGAAATCTACCCAACCAAAGTCTCGCCGGCGTCGAACTAATTTTGCGCATCGGGCCTTCGGCACGGGGTTCCGATCCAGAACGTCGCCATGACGGGGAAGTGATCCGAACCGGCGCTGTCGCCGACGGTCCACGCCGCCGCCGGCTGCAAACTTCTATCAAGAATATGATCGATGCGAAACAGCGATCCCAGCCAGCCGAAGCGGCGGATCGGCGATGGAAAGGTAAATCCGAATCCGGCGCCCACCTCGGTGAAGACGTCTTTCAACTCGTTTCTCAGCGGCGCCTGAACGGAGTTGAACTCGGTGCTGTTCAGGTCGCCGCCGGCGATCACGGGCAGTTTCTCGTCTCTGAGGGCCTGTCCGATTTCCTGAAAGTAAACGGCCTGTTCCGCCGCGCCATATTGGCCGTGCGGCGCGTGGTAGTCCCAAAGCCGCACTTGGCAGCCATGGATCGGCGCGACGGCGGTCACGCGCTGGAAGAATTCCTTGGTCTGGGAGAGCTTGAAGCGCGAAAGAATGATGGTGTCGGCCAAGCGGTCGGGGGCGTGAAAATAGCGGATGTGGCCGGGCAGGCGGCTCAGTTCGGCATCGAGCGCCGAGAGGCTACCCAGTTGCTGCAGCAACACGACGTCCGGCCGCTCCCGAACGATGAGGCGGGCGATCGCCGCGAAGTCGCTGTTTGCGACGCTCGTGTTGAATGTCATGACGCGAAGGTCGCCGGTTTCGGTCGAGGTCGCCCAGCGCGCCGGGTTCAACCGGGGCATGACCGGCAGCAAAATCAGGATCACGAGGACCACGGCCGGCGCGGCGAACCAGTGCCGTCCGGACAGCCAGAGGCAGCAGCCCGCCAGGAGCGCGAGCAGGGCGAGCCAGGGCGCGACGAAAGCGCCCCAGCGCACCGGCAGCCAGTCGTCTCCGATCGACAGCCAGCCCAACAGCCACAAGGCGATGGGCACGAGAAGGGCAATTGCTGCAACGGCGAACCCATGGCGCCACCGGCGCAGCGCGGTCAGCGCGGTGGCAACGATGTCGGGGTTCCAGGCCATGCTATGTCACTCGCCCTTTGACCCCGTCTTTTTGCATGCCGTACTGATCGCGCCGATACCCCGACTGCCACAGGATTTTCCCCACGCCTCCCCAATACTGCACGCCATGGCGCGCCGCGGCCTCCTCCATGCCCAACAGACGCGAGAGAAGTTTCGCGAGGCCGTGATAGGCGGCCTGCATGGCGCCGGCCGCCATCCAGAACAAGAGTGCGTCGTAGCGCCGAGGCGGCGACGCGATCTGCAGATAGGCGCGCTGTTGTCCCTGCCGGAAGCGCCGGTCGGAAAGGTATTTCGCGCTCAATCGCGATTGCGGAACGAATTCGCGAACGCCGGCATCCGCGGCCCACGCAAAGCGCTTCCCCCGGCTTTGCAGACGATACAGAAGGTCGACATCCTCGCCGCCGGTCTTGTCGAACATGTGACGGAACGGTTCTTCTCCCGGCGGAAAACAAGATCGGCGGCGAAAACAGGAATTGCCGGTTCCCAGCGAAGACACCGATCCGGTGATGTCGGACAGGCCGGGCCTCGCCATCTGCCGCGTATAGAGCGACGTGACGAAGCCGGCGAAGCGTGCCGGCGCAGTTTCAAATTGCGGGATGACGGCGCCAAAGGCGGCGTCGGCTCCGGTTTTCACGGCGGCTGCGGCGAGATTGGAGAGCCAGGTCCGCTCTACCGGACACTCGTCGTCGTCGAGAAAGACGACGAAGTCGCCGTCCGATTCCGCCACGCCGCGGTTGCGCGCATAGGCGAGGCCGGGCCGCGGTTCATGAACATAGCGTATCTCGATGGTGGACGCGGTGGCATTGTCGAGCGTGTCGACCACCGCGCGCTGCCTGCCGTCGGGTGAATTGTCGATGACGATTATCCTGGCCGTGACTTTGGACAAATCTTGATTGCGAACACCCTGGATGGCGCGCCTTAACAGTTCGTCGCGGTCCACCGTTGGAATTACGACGTCGATCAACACCTAAGAACGCGCTCCCAGCTCACTATAGTCGGCCGATTTTATCGTTCACCTTGCAATGAAAAATTCTTAAGTGCTGCGTGCGTTGACACTCCAAGTTGACGATGGTCTCATCGCGCGGTGCGTTCTCACTACAAGCGATATGCATTCCAGTCGGCCATAGGTCGCAGACCGGCGAAGTCGCCGATGCCGCAGACCAACTATGCCAATCGTCTCGGGGGAAAATTTGTGCGGCATATTTGGATACGTGCTTCCGGGCCAGCCTAGAATACCCCTTCAGCAACTTCAAAGCTTAACCGATGTTCTGGCGCATCGCGGGCCCGATGGCCGCGGCACCTGGCAGTCGACCGATCCGCATACGGATTGGCAGGTGGGCTTCGGCCATCGGCGCCTCGCCATCATCGACCTGACCGCCGGCGGCAATCAGCCGATGGTGCGCGACAATCGCTGGGTTCTGTCGCTCAACGGCGAGATCTACAACTATGTCGAGCTGCGCCGCGAACTCGAAGCGCTCGGCCAGACCTTCAAATCGCAGTCGGATACCGAGGTCCTGCTGGTTGCCTGCATCGTATGGGGCGAGGCGGCCTTGCCCAAGCTGCGCGGCATGTTCGCCTTCTCGTTGTGGGACGATCAGGAACGCAAGCTGCTGTTGGTCCGCGATCCGTTCGGGAAAAAGCCGCTCTTCATCGTGCCGTCCGGCGACGGCCTGATCTTCGCCTCGGAGATCGCGGCGATCGCGCAATCCGGCATGGTCGAGAACCAGCTCGATTCGGCCTCGGTGCGCGACTATCTGCTCAGCCGCTACGTGCCCGGCCCGCACACCTTCTATGCCGGGATCAAGAAGCTGCCGCCGGGCCATGTCGCCGTCTGGCAGGACGGTCGGACCGCGGTTCGCCGCTACTACACGCCGCCCACCGCCGGCGAGCGCCCCGCAACCGTGCGCGACTTCGGCGAAGCGACGCGGCTTTTCCGCGCCACGCTCGAAGAGTCGGTGCGCCTGCGCCTGCGCAGCGATGCGCCGTTCGGCGTCTTTCTCTCCGGCGGCCTGGATTCGTCGTCCATCGCGGTGTTGATGGCGCGCCAGATGGCGCAGCCGGTCAAGACCTTCTCGGTGGGGTTCCACGAGGAGGAGTATTCCGAGCTGCGCTATGCCCGCGAAGTCGCCAGCCTGATCTCGGCCGAGCATCACGAGTTGATCATCGATTGGCGCATCGTCCAGGACCGGATCGCCGATGCGATACGATATCGCGGCGCGCCCTTGTCCGAGCCGGCGGACATTCCCATGCTCGAACTGTCGCGTGCCGCGACCAGCAGCGTGAAGATGGTGCTGACCGGCGAAGGCGCCGACGAATTGCTGGCCGGCTATCCCAAGTACCGGGCCGAGCCCTGGATACACTCCTTCCAGCGCTCGGCGCCGGCGGCGGCCCGGAACCTGATCCGGCGCTCGGCCGAAGCGCTCGGCGACCGCGGCCGCCGGCTGCAGATTCTGGCGCGCGCCGCCACGGAAACGGACTTTCAGGCGCGGATGCTGGGCTGGTTCGCCGCGATGGAGCCCGACCAGCGCGACCGGCTGCTGCTGGACGGCGCGGCGCGGCGCGCGCTCGATCCGTTTCCGTTTTCGAGCGCGTCATCCAGCCCGACGCGGCGCATGCAGCATTTCGACCAGACCTCGTATTTGCCCGACAATCTTCTGGAACGCGCCGATCGGATGATGATGGCCGCCGCCATCGAGGGGCGGATGCCGTTCATGGACGTGACGCTCGCCGAGACCGTGGCCGGGTTCCCGGAAGACTTCTTCACCGGCGGCACCGGCGGCAAACGTGTCCTGCGTTCCGCGATGGCGGACGTCCTGCCGGGCGAGATCCTGCGCCGCAGGAAGGTCGGCTTCCGGGTTCCGGTCGGCGTCTGGTTCCGCACCTCGATGCGGAAATACGTGTCCGATCTCCTGCTCGATCCGGGCGCGAGAATTTCGGCGCTGCTCGATCACGGCCTGATCCGCCGCCTGCTCGCCGAGCACAACGAATTGCGCAAGAACCACGAGTCGGCGATCTGGACTCTGATCAATCTCGAAGAGTTCTTGCGCGGATTTGGCGCACGGCCGTCCTGAGCGCCGCCGGCGCGACCTGTTAAGGCAAACCGAACTAAAATCGTAGGCCGCCTTGGAGCCGCCTGCTAAGCTTGTGCCGGACGGTGGATTTCGGCGGAATCATGCAAATTGCGGTTTTTGGCCTCGGCTATGTCGGGACCGTGTCGGCGGCATGTCTGGCGCAACGCGGCCATGGCGTCGTCGGCGTGGACAAGAACGCGACCAAGGTCGGGTTCATCAACCAGGGCGAGACGCCCGTCATCGAAGCCGACGTCGCCGGCCTGATCCGCGACGCGCGCGCCGCCGGGCGCCTGCGCGCCACCACCGACGCCGCCGACGCGGTGCAAGCCTGCGAGGTGTCGCTGGTCTGCGTCGGCACGCCGAGCGCCGCCAACGGCAATCTCGACACCACGGCGATGCGCGCGGTCTGCGAGGAGATCGGAGCGGTGCTCAAGACCTTGCCGCGCCGCCATCATGTCGTGATCCGCTCGACCGTCCTGCCCGGCACCATGCGCGACGTGGTCATCCCGGCCCTCGAACGCAGCAGCGGCAAGCGCGCGCATCTCGACTTCGGCGTCGCCGTGAACCCGGAATTCCTGCGCGAAGGCACCGCGGTCAAGGACTTCTACAATCCGCCCAAGACGGTCGTGGGGTCTTCGGACCGCGACACCGCCGAGTGCGTCGCGGCGCTCTATGACGGCCTGCCCGGCCCCGTGTTCGACTTCGAGATCGAAACCGCCGAGATGGTGAAATACGCCGACAATTGCTGGCACGCCTTGAAAGTGGCGTTCGGCAACGAGATCGGAAACATCTGCCAGGCCCGCGGCGTCGACAGCCATGTCCTGATGGATGCATTCGTCCAGGACAAGAAGCTCAATATCTCGCCGGTCTATCTCAAGCCGGGCTTCGCCTTCGGCGGCTCCTGCCTGCCCAAGGATTGCCGGGCGCTGACCTATTTCGGCCGCAGCCACGACCTGGAACTGCCGGTCCTCAACGCCATCCTGCGCAGCAACGCCCATCAGGTCGAACGGGCGCTGGCCAAGATCACCAGCCTCGGGGCCAAGAAAATTTCGCTACTTGGCCTCAGCTTCAAGGAGGGGACCGACGATTTGCGCGAGAGCCCCCTGGTCGAACTGGCCGAGAGGCTGATCGGCAAGGGCTACCAGCTGCGGATCTTCGACCGCAACGTCCAGTTGGCCCGCCTGGTCGGTGCCAATCGCGAGTACATACTGCACACCATCCCGCACCTCTCGGACCTCATGCTGGAGTCGATCGACGAGGCCGTCGCCCACGCCCAGGTCCTGGTCATCGGCAATCGCGATCCGGACTTTGCCGACCTCGCCGGGCGCATCGAGCCGGAGCAGAAAGTCGTCGACCTGGTGCGCTTCCCGGAGCTGGAAAAGCTGGGGGGGAATTACAGTGGCATCAACTGGTAAGCCGCCGGGCCGCGTCCTTATCATCGTCGAGAATTTGCCGGTGCCGTTCGACCGCCGGGTGTGGTCGGAGGCGACGACCCTGCAGGCCGCCGGCTACCAAGTGGCGGTCATCTGCCCTAGGGGAATGGGCGCGGCCGCGTCCTACGAATTCCTCGACGGCATCCATATCTATCGCCATCCACTTTTCGAGGCGAAGGGCGGACTGGGCTATGTGCTCGAATATGCCAGCGCCCTGTTCTTCGAATTCGTCCTTACCTGCTGGGTCTGGCTGCGGCATGGTTTCGACGTCATCCACGCCTGCAATCCGCCCGACACGATCTTTCTCATTGCTTGGCCGTTCAAGCTGTTGGGCAAGAAGTTCCTGTTCGACCACCACGACATCAACCCCGAGCTCTACCTCGCCAAATTCGGCAAGAAGGACTGGCTCTACCGGGCGCTCTGCCGGCTGGAGCGCTGGACCTTCGCCGCTGCCGACGTCTCGCTCGCGACCAACGAGTCCTACCGGGAGATCGCGCTCAAGCGCGGCGGCATGGCCGAAGACAAGGTCTTCGTCGTGCGCTCCGGCCCCAAGCTGGAGCGGCTTCGGGTGGTCCCAGCGAACCCCGAATGCAAGCGCGGTTCACGCTATCTGGTTGGTTATGTTGGGGTAATCGGCCGCCAGGAAGGCATCGACCTCCTTTTGGAGGCGGTGAAGCACATGGTCGAAGTTCGTGGCCGCAAGGACGTGCGCTTTGCCATCGTGGGCGGCGGTCCGGCCCAGGCGGAAATGCGCGCGCTGGCCGCGGCGCTGGGGGTGAGCGGCTATGTCGACTTCTATGGCCGCGTCTCGGACGTTGTGCTGCTGGAAGTCCTCAACACTGCCGACGTGTGCGTGAACCCCGACCGCGTGAACGCCATGAACGACAAGTCGACCATGAATAAGATCATGGAATACATGGCGCTTTCCAAGCCGATCGTTCAGTTCGAATTGGCCGAGGGGCGCTTCTCGGCCCAGGCCGCGTCGCTCTATGCGGCGCCGAACGATCCCGCCGATTTCGCTGCCAAGATCCTGGAATTGCTCGACGATCCGGACCGCCGCGCGGCCATGGGCGCGTTCGGCCGCGCGCGTGTGGAGACCGAGCTTGTGTGGGAGCGCGAAGCGCCCAAACTGCTGGCCGCCTATGACGCCATGCTGCGGCCCAAGGACCGGGTCAAGGCGTCGGCGGCGGCGCCGCCGGCAGGCCTGACGCCGCCGGTCAAGCACAACAAGGCTGCAGCGTCAAATGACTGATCTGGTTGCCACATTTGGCCGAGTTGGGCGCTCCATCCGCGCCGCTTTTGCCGCTCCCGGCCGCAGCCGGGTCAGCGAAGCGGACTCGCGCCTGCCCGACGGCCAGCTCGTCTACGCTATCGGCGACATCCACGGCCGCAGCGATCTGCTGCGGACTTTGATCGCGAAGATTGCCCAGGATGCCAGCGGCCGCCTTGCCGCCGGCCAGCGTCCGACCGTCGTTTTCATCGGCGACTATGTCGACCGCGGCCCCGACTCGCGCGGGGTGCTCGATGTCCTCTTGAAGGAATTGCCGCCGCAATGGGATTGCCGCTTCCTGAAGGGCAACCATGAAGAGACCTTGCTCGCTTTTTTGAACGATCCCCAGATCGGCGAAGCCTGGCGCGACTTCGGCGGCCTGCAGTGCCTGACCAGTTATGGCGTCGCGATCCAGCGCAAGGGCGGGGCGATCGACTGGCCGGCCATGGCGGCAGCCTTCGCGGCGGCGCTGCCCCGCGCCCATTTCGATTTCCTCTCCCGCCTGGCGTTGCGCGAGACCATCGGCGACTACGTCTTCGTCCATGCCGGCGTGCGGCCGGGCATCCCGCTGGAATATCAGTCGGAGCACGACCTGCTCTGGATCCGCGAGGAATTCACCGCCGGCCGCCGCGCCTTGAGCCAGACGGTGGTCTACGGCCACACCCCCAACCCGCAGGTCGTGACCGGCCCAGGCCGCATCGGCATCGACACGGGCGCCTACGCCACCGGCACGCTAACGGCCGCCGGGTTCAGCGGTGCGGACGTCTGGTACTTGTCCACCTGAACCGCCTGGTTCCGTAGCGGCAACCGGAGTGGCGCTGGCGACTCGAAGGACAGTCGGCAGAGCCGCCTGGCGGTTTGCCACCGCTGCTGCGATCAAGACGGCCTGGGCGGTCGCCCCCGCAACGCGCCAATGGCCCTCGGTGTCCTGGGCGGACACCCAGGTATAGTCCGCCTCTTTCCAAGGCATGACCCAGGAATTGGCGCTGTCCAGCACATAGGCACCTTGGGTCGTGTTGGCGACCAGGACGGCATGCGGTCCGGTCGAAGGTGACTCGACCACGGCGAGGCTGAGATCGCCCGTCGCCCAGCCCGCCGCCCACAAAAGCTGCCGCTTGGTCAGCGCATAGTCCTCGCAATCGCCCTCGGTGACGGCCGGTGACCACACGTCAGGCTGGCCGAAGCGCTCTTCGTCCGTGACGTAGCGCACCTGCTCGTTCACTTGGCGATTGACGGCGTTCAGCAGGGTCCATTGCGCCGGGCTCAGTCCGGTGTGCGCCTGCGGCACGACGAACGCAGCCTGCTGCAGTCCGGCCGGCGCTGGCGACTCGGGGCATTGCGCCGGGGTTTTTTCGCACAAGGCGACATACCCGGCCGGTGCCGCCGTCGGCAGACCCAGCGGCAAGGGACTGCTGAGCTCGGCGGTAGTCGTGCAGGCAGACAAATTCAGGCCAAGCAGGAACGTCGCGACAATGCCAAAGTAACGAGAATGATTAGCGCGCATGACAAGCCCCACCAGTTCTTGATGGGCATCGTCACGCCGGGTCTCTTAAGCTTCGGGCCTCGGAAAACCTCGAATGAATTTCAAAATTGAACTGCATTTGTATTGAGTTTGATTCAAATTTTATGGATCGCGGCCGCTGGCGAATTCCCTTCGCGCGATGACGGGAAGACCGCCTCGGACGGCGTCATGGCGGGGCTTCGAGAATCTTTTTCCGCAGTGCGGCATTTCTGCCGCGCTGCACCCAGGCGGGCGGACGGGCGCTCCCGTTCTGGCCGGCCGTTCGAAGACCGCAAGATATTGCGCCTGATCCCGAGCATCAGTGGTCGGCTCGGAGAACGCCACCTATATCGAGGCACCAGAATTTGCAGGGCAGCAGGCGCAACATTCCGACTGCAACTTTTGGTATATGCATCGGGCGATCTTTCGCTGCCGATTTGGGCGCTGTGCCTATCGCTGGATCAGCTGTTTCGCCGCCGCTGTCCCTACAAAAATGCGTCGCAGAAATCTGCGACCGTGGAACTGTTTACGGTGAATGCGCGTATCGTGTCGGGGACGGTTGACGACGATCACAGCAAAGCCACACTTGTCGAAATCTCTTGTCGGGAAAGAGGTTAAGCAAGCCTCTGTCCCTAGCCACGAGGCGCAATTCTAGGTTAGTGTGTTTTTGGGTAGTTGGTTCAGTTGGCGGAGGGGTACCATGCGTTCGCGGACAGTCCGTGGCCTGTTGATTTCGACGAGCATCGCCGTGGGTGCGTTGCTCATGCCGGCGGCTTCGACGGTTGCAAGTGCGGCCATTCCGAGCGCCGTCACCGATCCGGCGACCGGAAATGTAACCGTCACGCTGGCGGACGGCACCAATGTCCAGGTGTCGGCGTCGCTGGCCTCGCAGATCGCCGCCGCCATGGCTGCTGGTGACCCCGCGGCCGTGACCGATGCGATCAAGGCGCTCGTCCTCGCCAATGCCGCGAACAACGTCGATCTCGCCGCGGCGATCTATGTCTTGGCGGCCAACTCGACGAGCGATCCTGCGCTCAAGGCGGCAGCCTATGCCGGCGTCGTCGCCGGCAATCCCAATTCGGCGACTCAGGTCGCGGCCAACAATTCGGGTCCGACCGGCGGCAATATCGGCGGCCAAGGCGGCGGTGGCGATTTGGCCGACAATGGCGGCTTTCCGTCCGGCGGCACCAGCGGCGGCGGCAGTTCTCCGAGCGTGGATATTCCTTAGAAAAAGTTAGTCGATCAGGGGATTTGGCCGAGAGTCTTGAACGCAAGATTTCGGTGAGCGTGACGTGTGGGGACGATAAGAAGATGTTTGGGCGTAACGTAACCTTGGCAGCGTGTTCGTTCCTGCTGGCGGCGGCCGTTCCGGCTGCCGCTGAAATCACACCTGTCAATTCCGGTCCGGCGCCGGAGACCGGCATCCATGCCGGCGGCTTCATGATCTACCCGAAGCTGGATATCGGTGGGCAGTACAATGACAACGTGCTGGCCGTGAACACCGGCGCGCAGTCCGACGTCAGCCTGGAGGTGCAGCCGTCGATCCGCATTGAGTCGACCTGGTCTCACTATCTGGTTGCGCTCAAAGCCGAATACGACATGCGCCGCTACGACAAGCTGAGCCAGCAAGACACCGACGACTATCTCACCGGCTTCGAAGGCAAGTTCGATTTGGGCAGCGATACCCAGCTCGATCTGCAGACCGAATATGCCGGCCTTTCCGAACTGCCCGGCAACACCAACGTCGTGGCGAACGCGGCGGAGCCCACCCAATATCAGCGCTGGCACACCGATCTGGATATCAAGCACGCCTTCAACCGGCTGCAGGCCGATATCGGCGCGTCGTATACGACTTTGCGCTTCCACAACACGCCTGCCGTCGGCGGCGGCACGATCTTTTCGGTCGATCGCAATCGCGACGTCGCGTCGGCCTTCTTCGACGTCGGCTATCAGTTCGGGCGCGGCACCGAGTTCTTCCTGCGCGGAACCTGGAACCAGCGGTCCTATAGCCTGCTTGTCTCGAAATTCCGCGACTCGACCGGCTACGAAGCCGTCGGCGGCGTCAGGGTGCAGCTGACCAACCTGATCAGCGGCCAAGCCTATGTCGGTTACATGAAGCAGGACTACAAGGCGCTAACCGATATCGGCGGCGTGGACTTCGGCCTGAAGCTGGACTGGTCGGCGACCAGGCTGACCACGGTGTCGGCGGCGCTCACCCGCGCCATCGAGGAAACCGACCAGTTCGGCGCCATCGGCTATTTCGCGACGACGGCGTCGCTGAATGTTTCGCACAGCCTGACGCGGTCCATCACGCTGACCGGCGGCGGCTTTTACACGAATAACGACTATCGGGGCGTCACGCGCAATGAAGACATCTATGGCGTGACGGTGGGGGCGCAGTATCACTTCATGCCGCAAGTAACCTTGGGCGTGGACTACAGCCACACGAGTAGGAGTTCGAACATCCCCGGTACGAATTACGACCAGAATGTCGTCGAGGCACGGCTCGGGCTAGCGCTTTAGCGGCGCGGCAGACCTGCTCGAGACCGGTTGACCTTCGGCCGCTAACGCTATTGCTGCACCGCGGTCGCAGGCCGGCTGCGGATCGGTTACGGTCGGCGCCACGGCCATCACGCAAACATGGAACCCATGGACAAGCTAGACCCCACGGCGGAGCACGCGCCGGCCAATCGCCCTGAAGGGTTCGCCAGCGGCGCCGAGCGTCCGTTGGGCGGCGGCGGCGAAGTTTCGATCGCGATGCTTCTGGCCATCTTGCGGCGGCGGGCGATTCCGATGGTGCTGACCTTGGCCGTCGTGGTTGCGGTGGGAACCGTCTTCACCTTGAGCCTGACGCCCCGGTACACCGCGACGGCAACCGTGCTGTTCGACGCCCAGAACCAGAGCGCCCTGGACCTGGATCAGCTGCTGAACCAACAGTCCGGTCCGCCGATCTCGATCTCGAACCAGATCCAGATCGTGACCTCGTCCACCTTCGTCGGCAGGGTGGTCGACAAGCTGGGTCTCACCGCCGACCCCGAATTCGGCGCCGGCACCGGCGGCTTCAAGCTGCTCAAATCGCTGAAGGACCTGATCGGCCTTGGCGGCGAAAGCGAAACCGGCTCCGGCGAGCAGGCTCATATCGCGACCGTCCGCCGTTTCCTGGACCGCATGACCGCGAGCGTGGCGGACGGAACCTCGGTGATCGCCATCCAGTTTTCGTCGCAGGACCCCAACAAGGCGGCCCAGATCGCCAACGCGGTGGCGGACAACTACATCACCGACCAGCTGGACGCGAAATTCGAGGCGACCCGGGTCGCGAACAACTGGCTGAGCGAAAGGCTGGCGAACCTGCGCAAGCGGGTCTCGGAAGCCGAAACTGCCGTAGCGGAGTATGCCGCGGCCAACCATTTGCAGGTCCTCAATGACGCCGGCCAGACCCTGCAAAATCAGCGCCTTGCACAACTGAACGACGAATTGCTGAAGGCGCGCACCGACTTTGCCGAGAAGCAGGCGCGGCTCAATGGGGTGCGCGCGGTCATCGCCCGGGGCGGTTCGGTGGAGGCCATCCCCGACCTGATGAATTCGGGCGTCTTCCAGAGCCTGCGCACCCAGCGGGCGGCGCTGCTCCAGCAACAGTCGCAGCTGTCGGCGACGTTTGGCGCCCGCCACCCCGAAATGATCAAGCTGACCGAGCAGATCGCCAGCATCAACCAGCAGATCAACGGCGAAATCCAGCGCATCCTTTCGGCGCTGCAGAGCGACGTCTCGGTCTCCGCCGCCCAGCTCGCCGTCGTCGAACGGGGGCTGAAGGACGCCGAAGGCCAAAGCAACACAGCCAGCCAGGCCGACGTCCGCCTGCGCGAATTGCAGCGCAACGCCGATTCGGCGAAATCGCTCTACGAGGCTTTTCTCAAGCGATTCAACGAGCTGGGTGAACAAGGCACCTTGCAGACCACCCAGGCCCGCGTGATCAGCCGCGCCATCGTGCCGACCAGCCCATCCTTCCCCAAAACCCCGCTTTACCTGGCCGGCAGTCTGGTGGCCGGCCTGTTCGCCGCCGGTCTGATCGCCTTCCTGCTGGAGCAGCTCGACCGCGGTCTGCGCACCCGCCAGCAGATCGAGAACGAGCTCGGCCTGCCCATGCTTACCAACCTGCCGCTGGTCGATGGCGACGAGTTGACCTGGGAGGGCGTCAAGCACACCCCGTCCGAGATTGTGGTCCACAAGCCGCTATCCGCCTACAACGAGGCCTTCCGCATGTTGCGGGCCGGCATCCAGCTCTCCAATGTCGACCGTGAGCCGAGGCTGGTCCTGATCAGCTCGGCCCTGCCCAACGAGGGCAAGTCGACCGGGGCCTTGTCGCTGGCCCGTTCCAGCGCCCAGTCCGGCGCCCGCGTCCTGCTGATCGACGGCGACATCAGGCGCCCCTCGATCGAGAAGATTCTCGGCTTCGGCAATGAAAAAGGGCTCGGCCTGGTTCAATGCGTCAAAGGCGAGGTCCAGATCCACGAAGCCATCATCCAGGACACCATCACCTCCCTCCATATCCTGTTGCCCGGTGCCAGCGTCAGCAATCCGTCCGACATTCTGTCGTCCGTTGCCATGCGCAATCTTTTGACGGCGGCGGCGCGCAGCTACGACCTGGTCCTGATCGACTCCTCGCCGGTCTTGCCCGTGATCGATGCCCGCCTGCTGGCACGCATCTGCGACACGACCGTCTTCTTCATCCGCTGGGAGGATACGCCGCGAGACGCCGCCCAGGAGGCGGTTCGCCTGTTGCAGTCCTTCGATGCGCCCATCGCCGGCGTGGCGCTGAGCATGACCGATCGCAAGCGCCAGACCCGTTATGGGTACTACGGCGACAGCTACAGCTATTATGGACGCTACCAGAACTACTACGCCTCCTGAGCAGGGAAGGGCACGGTCCTTTTTCGCCTGGACCCTCCTGGCCTTCGCCCTGGGTCTGACGGCTCTGTCGGCGGATATGCTCTGGCACGACCTGGCATTCCTTCCTTTGCATGCCGCCGCCCACGATATCCGCTTCGGCAAGGTGGTATCGAACAGCAGGCTGGCGGGCGTCGTCCCGGGAACGCTGGCCGCGGACCAGACGGGCGCCCTGCGGGCGGCGGATGTCGACGATGCCGCGCTGGTGGTGTCCCTGTTCGCCGTGCGCGAACGCGGCACGTTCCTCGCGCCGGCGCTGCGTGCGACCGCCGAACACTTGCTGGAGGAACGCCTGGCGCTGGCGCCGGCCGACGGCAATTCCTGGCTTCGCCTTGCCTTTATCCGCACCGCGCGTGTCGGTCTGGATCAGCGCGCTCACGACGCCCTGCGCATGTCGTGGCTCGTCACCCCCCGCGAGTTCCCGGTGATGTGGCCAAGCCTGAAATTCCGGGTGGGACATTGGGCCGGCATGACGACGGAGGAACAGTTCGCCGCCGCCGACCTCGTGGCTGGGCTATGGCACAAGCCGCCGGAGCGCGACGCCCTAAGAACCTACCTCGCCCACCTGCCGCCGCAATTATTGGGCACATTGCTGGCGGACATGACCGACCCCGACGCGCGGGCGGCGCTGTCGCATCCGTGAGGCGCCGGGATTTGTTTACCCAAGTTGCAATACCCATTATAGGCATGGCCGCATGATACTGTATTCGTTCTCGAATCCGGGGTGGTTTAGGCGCTCCAAGCCGAAAGGGACTGCAATGAAGTCGGTCGCGGCGGCGCTGCTCTTGGCGCTGGTTGCCTTGGCGTCCGTGCTGTTCTCGGCGGAGCGCGCTTCGGCGCAGGCCGGGGGCTCGACCAGCCTGACCTATCGCCTCGGCGCCGGCGACAAGGTCAAAGTCACCGTCTACGGCCAGACCGACCTCTCCGGCGAGTTCGTGGTCGATGGTTCCGGTACGGTGCAGTTGCCCTTGATCGGCCAGGTCAAGGCGCTGGGGCTGACGGTGCGGCAATTCGAGACCGCGATCACCGATGCGCTCAAGAGCGGCGACTACCTCAAAGATCCCCGCGTCAGCGTCGAAGTGACCAATTACAGGCCTTTCTACATCATCGGCGAAGTGAACAAGCCCGGTGAATATCCCTATGTGAACGACATGACGGTGCTCAATGCGGTAGCGCTCGCGGGCGGCTTCACCTTCCGGGCTGATGACGGCGAGGTCTATGTCCGGCGCAATGGCGGCACCACCGAGATCAAGCTCCCGGCCGATCAGAGCACGCGCGTCGAGCCGGGCGACATCATCCGAGTCGGCGAGCGCTTCTTCTAAACCCGGCGGACCGGCAGGATTTCACCGACATAGCTGCGCCCCAGGCGCGGACGAGTCAGCCGCGGTTGATCCGGGCCGCCGGTTCGCGTCGTATAGCCATCGCCGCGGCCTGGTTTACCAAATGGGTCATCCCGTCTGGCTGAGACTCTGTCCATGGATTAATCTTTGCCTCTTTATCACGCACCGAGAAGCGCTGGCCCTGCCATGGATTTCAAGCAGCAGTCTTCCAAAAGAAAAAAGGCCATCAGGCGCTGGCGCGTCTTCTTTATGATCGCCGGCAGCATCGGCGTCGGGATCATGGTGCTGGGCTTTACCATCAGCTTGAACGATGAAGGCCAGCCGGTCTCGAAATTTTACACTGCCGGCTTGGCACTCGCCACGCTCGCTGCCGCCGGCTATGGCTTGGCGGGTGTGAAGCTGCGTCTTTGGCCGCGCAAGCGCAAACGCCGGCGCCGGCGTTCGCGCTCCGAGAATCCGCCGGACATAGAGCCCTCCGAACCTCGGTCGCCCGCTCTATAGCTGCGTGCCGCATCAATATCGCAAATAGGTTTGCCGGCTGCTTGTCCAGGCGTCCTCGTCCGGCTTGCTCAGCGCGTCGAGATCGCCGGGCGCCGCCGCCGCATCGTCGACCCATTCGCGCAACAGCGGGCCGCCATTGATCACGTCGATTGCCAGCTTGCCGTGCTCGTATTCGTAGGCGAAGTCGCGCCACAGCGGATAGTCCGGGTGGAGCCGCCGGATCGCCTTGAAGGCGAGCGCCTGCAGGCGCCAGGGCTTGAACGCCGCGTGATCGTAGCCGGCGGGGTCCTCGGTGTGGATCTGCACGCCGCTGCACAGCTTGCCGGCATGCTTGTGGAAGGTCGGCTCGAACCAGCAATCGCGCAGGCGGCAGCCGGCGAGCCATAGCGGCGCCAGGGCCCGCATCTCGCCGATCACGCGTCTGGCGTCGATATCCGGAGCGCCGAACAGTTCGAGCGGTCTGGTGGTGCCGCGGCCCTCCGACAGCGTCGTGCCTTCGAGCATCACGGTGCCGGCATAGGCGCGTGCCATCCACAAATTCGGCGCATTGGGGCTGGGATTGACCCAGGTCCGTGTCCCCAGCGGCCAGCCGAACCCCGGCGCGTCGTCCGGCCGCCAGCCCTGCATCTCGACGATGCGATAGTCGACATCCAGCTTGAGCGTGGCGATGAACCATAGGCCGAGCTCGCCCAGCGTCAGCCCATGGCGCATCGGCATCGGTCCGGCGCCGACGAAGCTTTCCCAGCCGGGCCGCAGCGTCAGACCTTCGGCCGGCCGCCCCGCCGGATTGGGCCGGTCCAGCACCCACACCGCCTTGCCGTGCTTGGCGGCTGCTTCCAGCATGTAGCGCAGCGTCGTCACGAAGGTGTAGATGCGGCAGCCCAGATCCTGCAGGTCGACGAGCACGACGTCGAACGTCGCCATCGCCGCGTCGGTCGGCTTGCGCACTTCGCCGTAGAGGCTGAACACCGGGATGCCGAGCGCCGGATCGGTGAAGTCGGGCGACTCGACCATGTTGTCCTGCTTGTCGCCGCGCAGGCCGTGCTGCGGCCCGAACGCCGCCGTCAGCGCGATGTCGCCGCACGCCGCCAAGGCATCGAGCGAATGCGTCAGATCGCGCGTCACCGATGCGGGATGGGCGAGCAGCGCCACGCGCTTTCCTTTAAGGGGTGCGCGCAGCACAGGTTCGTCAAGCAGCCGGTCGATGCCGAATTTCATGGAGCCTCACGCCAGTTCGAGGGCAAAGCCGTCGGAACGATGGAAATCGGGACGGCCCGGCGGATGCGCCAGCGCCCAATAGGATTTGCCGCCGTCCTTTTCCTCGATCACCGCCGACAGGCCAAGCTGCCAGCGCGCGCCGCGCGGCAGCTCGGGCAATTCGCCGAGATCGAGATGGACGCGCAAGGCAAGGGACGTTGCGGCCGTCTGCACGTCGATCTGCGGCGCGGCGGCTTCGCCGATGGGCCGCATCCCGGCGCGGTAGCCGTCGAAGCGGTACGCCGCCCATTGCGTCGAAGGCGCGAAGTTGAACTCGCAATAGCCATCGCCGGCGCGCAGGAAGGCTTCGAAGCAGGTATGGCGCCACAGCTCGTCGGTGCGCGCCGGGGTGGTCTGTGCCGACAGGCACAAGGCGCCGATCGCGCCGCTCACCGCATAGCCGAGCCCCAGTACGCCGCCGGGCAGGCGTTCGGCGGTGACCTCGATGCCGCGCACCGCCGTGCTGCGCGAGTCCGGATGGATGTTGAGCGTCCGACGCATGGCGGCAGTCTAGCGATTTTGCCCCCGCTGGCGAGCGCCGGATCAGTAGGCGTTGGCCTGGCCGAGCACCGCGCCGATCGTCTTGAACAGGATCTGGATGTCGAGCGCGAGGCTGCAATTGCTCGCATACCACAGATCCATCTCGATCCGGCGATACATCAGGTCGAGCACCGGGGTTTCGCCGCGCAGGCCATGAACCTGGGCCCAGCCGGTGATGCCGGGCTTGACGTGCTGGCGCACCTCGTAGTTCTCGATCAGCTTGGCGAAATGCGCGTCATGCGCGGCGGCGTGCGGCCTCGGCCCGACGATCGACATCTCGCCCTTGAGCACGTTCCACAGCTGCGGCAGCTCGTCCATGCTGGAACGGCGCAGCCAGCGGCCGACCCGGGTCACGCGCCGGTCGTCGCGCGAGGCCTGGGTGACCTGCGCCCCGTCCTCGAGCACCGTCATGGTGCGGAATTTCAGGATCTCGAACGGCCGTCCGCGATAGCCCAGGCGCGTCTGGCGGAAGAACAAGGGGCCGCTCGAATCCAGCTTGACCGCGGCGGCGATGGCGGCGAGCAGCGGCAGGATGAAGACCAGCATGGTGCCGGCGATGGCGATGTCGAGGGCGCGCTTGCAGCCGCGCTGCAGGCGCGACATCGGCGTCCTCTGCATTTCCAGCGCCAACACGCCGCCCATGCCGTGGACGGAATATTGCAGCAGGGCCGAGACCTCGTCGTCGGGCACGAAATAGACGGCGCGGGGGATCAGCCGCAGGCCCGACATCAGTCCCGCCGCCGCCTCGAACGGCAGCTCGCCGGCGAAGACGTAGATTTCGCCATGCGCGGCCGAGCGCGCGGCGTTGAAGGTCTCCTGCAGGACGCGGCGGCGCTCGGTAATCCAGGCGGTGGCGCTGCAACGATCGTCGAATTCGATCGACCGGATGCTGGTGCAGCCTTGATGGCTCAATTCGGCGTGGAGCGCAGCGGTTCCCAAGGCGCTACGCGGCGCCAGGATGATCACTTCGAGGCCGCGATAGGCGGTGCTCGCCATCCAGCGCGCCAGGAGCCTGGGGGCCATCGCGCGCGAGGCGGTCACGGCGATCAGTCCGGCGATGAACAGGCTGAAAATCGCGCCGCGCGAAAATTGCGCGCTGATCTTCATGCTGAAGGCTAGCGCCACGAGAAACAGAAAGGTCGCCAGCCACGCCACCGCCGCCATGCGGGCGCGCCCCAGCCGTGTCGCGCTGGCGCGAACGTCGCGCGGCGCCTGCAGGCGCACCAGGCCGCAGAACAGCACCGCCACGATCGCGCCGACGGCGGCATCGCCCACGACGTCGCCTGGCGTGCCGCGCACGGCGAACTGAAACGCGACGCCGGTCGCGATGCTCAGCAGCACGATGAGAACGGCGTCGACCGCCAGCGCCGCCGCCGACGCGGCCTGCTGCAGCGGAACATCCGGCCGCCAGGCGCCGCTGAGGCCGATCCGCTCGGATCGGTCGGTCTGCGCTGTACTGCGAATATTCATGAGCCCCACACACCGAACGCCGGACCGAAACCCAATTTGGGCAGTACCGCGCCGCACCATTGCAGACCAGCACGCAGGCGTGAAGTGGCCCAGCGCCGCGTCAGGATGCCAATCATACTGCGTAAGCCAATGCCGTCCGCAGCGATGCTGTGACGAGGTTAAGCGCAGCGAACCGCGGTTCCCCTGCGCCGGGGGCCAGGGCCGCGCAAGATGTAGTGGTGGTGGTGCGAAATTTGCGAACCGCTAGTTGCCCGGCTGGCCGTTATGCGGTTCCGCACCGGTGCCCGGCAAGGCCGGGACCGTCATTTCTTCTTTTTCACCTTGGGCTTGGGCTTGGGCTTCGTCTTTGCCGCCGCTTTGGGCTTGGGCGCGAAACGCCAGGTGATCCGTCCGACCTCCTGGCCCTCATATATCTGGCGCACATAGACCTCGTAGGCGGCATTGCGCTGCACCTTCGGAATGGAGACCAGCAGCCGCACTTCTATCCGCGCCCGCGCCCCAAGCTCGGCCTCGCCCCAATTGAAAGCGCCATGGGGATTGAGCGGGACGCGCACCGCCTTGCGCGCCTTGTCCGGTTTCGCCTGTGCCTTGGGATGATGCAGGGCATCGAGGAAATACTCGGGGGCTTGCAGCAGGACGCGCGCGCCCTCCGGCAGCCGCGCGACGGATTCGAATGCGAAGCGCCGCGCCTTGTCCGGCGCGCCGACGACCAGGAAATCGGCGGCGGCATAATCCGGATCGGCACCCGCGCTCGGATCGTTGTCGACGACGTTGAAATTGCGCCAGGTGACGTTGTTGTTGTTGCGGATGAACTGCTGGTAGGTGGCCCAATCCGCGAACGCCGCCGGCGCCGGCGCCGGGTCGGCGGCGTTGCCGATCAGGCCGACGAAGCAATAATGGCCGCTGCCTGGAATCTGCGCCGCCGGCCAGGTGATCTTGTTCGACACCGTCAGCACGTTGCCGGACGGCACCGACGGCACGGTGACGCTGCCGGCCAGCGTCCACAGATCCGGCGTCACCAGCGTCGCCGGCGGGCTCCAGAAGACATCGGCCTTGACGTTCGCCGCGGCGGAGCCGCCGCGATTGCGCATCCGGACATAGATGTAATTGTCCTGGCCCGCCTCCGCTTCGGCGCCGAGCATATTGCTGTTTTCCGTGCCGCTGCCTTCGCCGAACGCCGTCTGGGGATTGGGCTCGACGGCTTTGAGCAGGATGATGTCGGGGCTGGCCGAGATCGCGCCGGCATGCGGATCGCCGACATCGCCCACGAAGTCGCGGATATAGACGTCGGGTGCGACCGCGAGAACGGACTCGGCGATGTGGCGCAGGTTCGGCATCACGCCGATCTTGTCGGTTGCCGGCGTGCTGGACGGCGTTCCGTTCGCCGGCGCGCTCAGGATCGCGCGCAACTGGCGCGGACTGAAGCGGAATCCGAGGCTGGCCTGGGCCATGCCCTGCGTCGCCAGCGCCGCGCCGGTCACGATCGGCGACGCGCTGGAGGTGCCGTTGAACCCCGTCGTGTAGAGGTTGGTCGCGCCCAGGGTGTCCGATGTGGCCGTATCGACGTTTTCGCCCCAGCCATAGCAATCCACCCGGCTGCCGAAGCTGGAAAAGCCCAGGCGCGTGTGTGGCGCCGCCGAGCTCGCGGCGCCGACGATGATCGCGCCGGAATCCTTGAAGTCCGGGCTGGTTCGGTTGAGGACATGCAGGCCGCCGGCGGTGAAGGCATCCAGATCGTTGGCGCCGTTGCCGCCGGCCTCCACCACGACGATGCCCAGCGCCGTCGCCAGCCGGATGGCGTCGAACGAGGCGACCTGGACTTCTATCGGAAGCTTGGCCGGCGTGGTCTGCACTTCCAGCAGCAGCACGTCGCCGAAGTTCAAATTGGCGATCGCCGCCACGATCGCGCCCGGCACGTTGGCCAGCGAGCCGCTGTGCGAGACGACGTTGAGCGACGCGATGTTCGGCGCGATGCCGACGCCGCCCAGCGTGTTGTCGACGGCGCAGACCTCGCCCAGGACCGACGTGCCGTGCGGCCGCGAGCCGTCCACCAGGACGCCGAACAGCAAGGTCCCGCCATGCGCCACCAGGTCTTCATGGTCCAGCGTCCAGCCCTGCTCGAGGTCGATGAATTTCATGTTCTGGCCGTCGCCGCCGGCCTGAGTCCAGGCGAAGCGGGCGTCGATTCCGGTCGGCGCCGGATCGAGATAGCCCTGGTTGACCGCGCGCGGATCGTCGCTGGCATCGACCAGCGGATCGGACGCCGGGGTATCCAGATAGGCGGTCTCGACCGTGTCCCAGCTCAGCAATTCCTTGAGCAGCGCTTCGGCCTTCGACCCGGGGGCCTCGGCGATGAAGTAGGTGAGAAGATTCGGTGGGCGGTATTGCGGATCGGTCTTGCGCGCGCGGTCGACCAGCGCGGTGATCGTCTTGGCGTCCACCGCGGCGAACATGCGGTTGACCTGAAGGGTCGGAAACTCGCGCTTGAGCGCTTCGAACGGACCGGCCTTGAGCGCCTCGATGTGCTTGTCCACGCCATCGACATAGGGAAGCTGGACGGCGTCATGAAACTTGACGACCACCCGGGGGCGAAACCCGGCCTCGCGAGTCTTTTCCGTAGGCGTTGTCTTCTTGGCCGGCATGGCTCTGTCCCTTTCCAAATGTCTTGTCCGAAGAAAATGTCACAATCTTGGAATTCGACTTTAAGCAACGCGCCAGAGTTTATAGGTGAAGTCCAAAGTATTTTGAAGAATTGGCCGAAGCAGTGCGTTGGCAAGTCTTCTGCATCCGGCGCCGGCAGCGCTGCCATGGGCCGGTCTGCCTTTGACTTCCCTCCTGCGCGTCCGCGCGCCAGCACCGGCGCCCGGTGCCGGGACGGGGCGGCGCAAATCCGCCGCCCCGGCGGCGAAAAATCCTGGCCGCCCGGCGGCTTGCAGGCTGCCGGCCGGGCCGTGTCCGGGCGCGGCGGGGCATCCGAATCCTGGCGGGATGTGGCGCAATAGCCCTTGCGAATCTGAGCTTTGCGCCTATTCTTAAGGCTTCAACCGTCGCCCCCGCGACGCCTTGAGGACACACGCCCACGCCCGAAGAACCGCTCTACGTTTCGCGAGGCACAGGTGAAGGTCCTCGCGACGTGCGGCTTTGCGTGGGCCAACACAGGAGAGAGTCATAGTCCCCAGACGTTTTCAGCAGCCGGACAAGGCGCCAGCCAAGGACGGCCCCCGTGTCAATGAGGAGATTTTCGCGCGCACCATTCTTCTGATCGGAGACGACGGCCATAAGTATGGCGAGATCGGGCTCGACGAAGGGCGCGCCATCGCGGACGAGAAAGGCTTCGACCTGGTCGAGGTATCGCCGGAAGCCAAGCCGCCCGTGGTCAAATTGATGGACTACGGCAAATACAAATACGAACAGCAGAAGAAGGCCGCCGAGGCGCGCAAGAAGCAGAAGGTCATCGAGATCAAGGAGATCAAGATGCGCCCGACGATCGACGACCACGACTACGACACCAAGATGAAGCAGATGAAGCGCTTCTTCGGCGAGGGCGACAAGGTCAAGGTGACGCTGCGCTTCCGCGGCCGCGAGATGGCGCATCAGAATCTGGGCATGGACCTGCTCAATCGCGTCCACAAGGATGTCGAGCCCGTCGCCAAGATGGAGCAATGGCCCAAGATGGAAGGCCGCCAGATGATGATGGTCTTGGCGCCGCGCTAGGCGCGCAGAGGCGACGGTTCTGAACCAAATGGCTCTCCCGCAAGACGACAGCGCCACCGCGTCCCGTCTTGCGGGTGCCGGGTTCGGGCACCCGCCGCGATATCTGCTGGACCTGGCGAATCTCTCCTGGGGCCTGCCGGTTCTCAACGTCGCCGCGCGTCTGAACATCCCCGACCTGCTGGCGCAGGGTGTCGACGATATCGACAGCCTCGCCGTCGCCACCGCGAGCCACGCGGCCTCGCTCGCCCGGCTCATGCGGGCGTTGCAATCGCTGGGCATCTGCAGTGCCGCGCCCGATGGCCGGTTCGTGCTGAGCGAAAACGGACGGTTCCTGCTGGAGAACACGCCCGGTTCGATCCGCGGCGAGGTGATGTTCGCCGGCGACTCGCTGTGGAAACAGTTCGGCGACCTGCTCGACGTGGTGCGGACCGGTCGGCCGTCGTCGTCGACCACCTTCGGCACGGATGGCTTCGAGCGGCTCAACGAGGATCCGGTGGCGCGCCATGCCTTTCACCTGAGCATGGTTGCGAGCAGCGTCGCCGCGGTGCGCGACGCCCTCGATGTTCACGATTTCGGCCGCTATGGCCGCGTCCTCGATGTCGGCGGTGGCTATGGCGGCGTGCTTGCGGTTTTGCTGCGGGCCTTCGGCGGACTGCGCGGCGATGTCTTCGACCTCGCCTATCTGGCTGATGGCGCCGCCGCCCATCTTGAAAAGGCCGGTGTGGCGGACCGGGGCGGGTTTCGCGCGGGAGATTTCTTCGCGGCGCTGCCGGCGGGCTACGATTGCTATTTCCTGAAATTCGTCGTGCACGACTGGGACGACGCGCGGGCGTCGGCGATCTTGCGCAACTGCGCGAAGGTGGCGGCCGGGGGCGCCACCGTCCTCTTGCTCGAACTGGTGCTTCCCGACCGCATCGAGCAGGATCCGGTTCATCAGACCCTGGTCTGCAGCGATCTCACCATGCTGACGATCGGCGGCCGCGAGCGGACCGCGCGCGAATATCGCGAACTTCTCGCCGGTGCCGGCCTGGCGCTGCGGCGCATGACGCCGACGCGCAAGGGCTTCGTGCTGATCGAGGCGGGTTGCGCCTAGGCGCCGCGCCAATCTGACCACCACATTGGCCGCGCGCGCGTCAGCGCTCGGCGGCATGCAGCGCGGCACCGATCAGCGGGCCGTCGTCGCCCAGCGTGTCGGCGAAGAGCCGGCGCGCGGTGTCCGGCGGCAAACGCGCCCGCAACGCCGCAACAACCGCGCCATAGCGCGCGGGGCCGGCGCCGAGCGTGATCCGGTCGGGGTCCAGAACCGTCACGATCTGATCGATTGCCTGCGCCAGCGCGGCGATCTGGATGTCCACGATCGCGGCGGCGGCGCGGTCGCCGCCGGCGGCGCGGACATCCAGCTGGTCCA